>DKOI01000106.1 GCA_002469885.1 Legionellales bacterium UBA7366
CTCGCCTTGTAAGGGCGATGCTCTACCAGCTGAGCTAAGCACCCACGTACATCTAACTGCGAAGCCGCATTCTAGTAGATATATAAGTGCCTGTCTAGGGAATTTTTAACTATTAATCACTAAGTTCGCGAGATTGGGGAAAAAAGGGCTAAAAAAAACGCCGCAATGCGGCGCTTTCATAGGATCAAGATAAGAGCCCCAGATTAATGCTGAGCCTTATCCCTATTCTCACCCTGATCTTTGTCTTTTCGTGCTGATCGTGGCTGTATTGGCGCCTTATCAACCCCTTTCTTTGCAATCCGACTTTTACGCTCAGGTGGCTCAGTTAACGCCAAAGACAACACCTGATCAATCCAACGCACAGGGTGAATTTCTAAATCAGCCTTAATGTTATCAGGAATTTCCTTCAGATCTTTTTCATTCTCTTCAGGAATAATCACCGTCTTCACACCACCTCGGTGAGCAGCCAGCAGCTTCTCCTTCAGCCCACCAATCGGTAAAACCTCACCACGCAAGGTGATCTCACCCGTCATCGCAACCTCGGCATGCACTGGAATTTCTTGCAATACAGACACAATCGCCGTACACATGCCAACACCCGCACTCGGGCCGTCTTTTGGCGTCGCACCTTCGGGCACGTGAATATGCACATCGTGCTTTTCAAAAAAGTCGGGGGATATGCCGTAAAGTTCAGCGCGACTCTTAACAACCGTCATCGCAGCTGTAATAGACTCCTGCATCACAGAACCTAACTGACCCGTACAAATAGCCTTACCTTTACCCGGCATGACAGTCGCCTCAATACGCAACAACTCACCACCGACCTCAGTCCATGCAAGCCCCGTTACTTGACCCACTTGATCAAACTCATCAGCTTCGCCATAACGATACTTAATCACACCTAAATAATTTTCAACGTTCTCAGGGGTAACAGCAATTGTTTTCAATTTTTTGTCGAGCAACAATTCTTTTACAACTTTACGGCAAACTTTTGCAATCTCACGCTCAAGACTACGCACACCTGCTTCACGCGTGTAAAAACGAATAATGTGACGCATTAAATCTTCGTCAAGCTGAATCTCTTCAGGTTTCAAACCACTCGCAGCAACCTGCTTTGCCACTAAATGTCGAATCGCAATATTAATCTTCTCATCCTCGGTATAACCCGACAACCGAATAACCTCCATACGATCCAATAAAGGCGCTGGAATATTAAGCGTGTTAGCCGTTGCGACAAACATCACATCAGACAAATCATAATCCACTTCAAGATAATGGTCGTTAAAGGTGATGTTTTGTTCGGGATCTAAAACCTCTAACAAAGCCGATGCAGGGTCACCCCTGAAATCACTCGCCATCTTGTCGATCTCGTCAAGCAAGAAAAAAGGATTCTTAACATGCACTTTCGAAATTTTTTGAATAATCTTACCTGGCAACGCACCAATATAAGTTCTTCTGTGACCACGAATCTCAGCCTCATCACGAACACCACCCAAAGACATGCGGATGTATTTACGACCCGTAGCATGTGCAATCGATTGGCCTAACGATGTTTTACCCACACCAGGAGGACCCACCAAACACAAAATTGGGCCTTTCAACTTCTTCACACGCTTTTGAACAGCCAAATATTCTAAAATACGCTCTTTAACTTCTTTTAAACCATAATGCTCATCTTCAAGAATTGTTTCTGCTTGCTTCAAACTATTACGCAAGCGTGAACGCTCCTTCCAAGGCAAACCTAAAACCCAATCAAGATAGTTACGCGATACCGTCGACTCAGCCGACATTGGCGCCATCATTTTCATCTTGCTTAACTCAGACTCACACTTCTCACGAGCCTCTTTCGGCATGCCCGCTTCTTTAATTTTCTTAGTCAACATTTCAATTTCATTAGGCGCATTATCTAAATCACCTAACTCATTTTGAATCGCCTTCATTTGCTCATTCAAATAATATTCACGCTGACTCTTCTTCATCTGACGCTCAACACGTCCGCGAATGCGCTTTTCAACCTGAAGCAAATCAATCTCAGAACTAATGACAACCAAGACTTTCTCAAGGCGCTCTTTCACATCATCAATTTCTAATAGCTCTTGCTTATCCGTTAATTTAACGGCTAAATGGGCACTAATGGTATCAGCCAAACGTGTCGCATCAGGGATGTTCGCCAAAGTCGTTAGTATTTCAGGCGGAATCTTCTTGTTTAAGTTGACGTATTTTTCAAATTGAGCCAATACAGAACGCATCAAGACTTCTACATCACGTTCGTATTCTGCAGTTTCACCCTCAGCTGGCGCGGTAATTGCATCAGTCTCTTCATCTTCATAAAGACACTCAACATTCGCCAGAAAAAACTCTTCCGCTTCTTGGAAAGAAGAAAGCTTTCCACGATACAAACCCTCAACTAACACCTTCACGGTGCCATCAGGTAATTTCAATAACTGCAACACCGTCGCAACCGTACCAATTGTAAAGATATCTTTTTCAACCGGCTGATCTTCATTAGGATTTTTCTGCGCAACAAGCAACACTTGCTTATCAGCCATCATGGCTGACTCTAACGCTTTAATAGATTTTTCACGGCCCACAAACAGTGGGATAACCATATGGGGATAAACAACCACATCACGAAGTGGTAGCACTGGCATTTGAATCAACTCAACACCATCTTTAACATCTTTCTCAGTAGACATTCGTATACCTCAGTTTGAGTAGCGTTTATATTAAGCTGAATCTGCTGCAGAATTTGAATCGCCCTGGCTGTCATAAATAATTAACGGTTCTGAATCTCCCGTAATCACTTCTTTATTAACAACCACTTTGCTGACGTTATCTTTAGCAGGCAACTCATACATTGTATTAAGAAGAACCTGCTCCAAGATCGAACGCAACCCACGAGCACCCGTCTTACGCTGCATACTTTTCTTAGCAACCTCGACCAAGGCATCATCTCTAAACTCTAACTCAGCGCCTTCCATTTCAAACAAGCTTTTATACTGCTTTGTTAACGCATTCTTAGGTTCCGTTAAAATCTTCACTAACGCATCTTCTGATAATTCACTCAAGGTAGCCACCATTGGCAAACGTCCGACGAATTCAGGAATCAAACCAAATTTAATCAAATCTTCCGGCTCAATAGCCGCCAAGGTATCTGACAATGATCTTTTATCATCCTTGCTCTGGATCGTTGCAGAAAAACCAATGCCTGCTTTCTCAGAACGGTCACGAATAATCTTATCCAAGCCCGCAAACGCACCACCACAAATAAATAAAATGTTACCAGTGTTAACTTGCAAAAATTCTTGCTGTGGATGCTTACGACCACCTTGTGGTGGAACAGAAGCAACCGTTCCTTCAATCAGTTTTAATAAAGCTTGCTGAACACCTTCACCAGACACGTCACGTGTAATTGATGGGTTTTCAGATTTACGTGAAATTTTATCGATCTCATCAATGTAAACAATACCCGTCTCAGCGCGCTCAACATCGTAATCACATTTTTGCAATAATTTTTGAATGATGTTTTCAACATCTTCGCCCACATAACCCGCTTCGGTTAAGGTGGTAGCATCAGCAATTGTGAAAGGAACATTCAAGCTACGGGCTAAGGTTTCAGCCAATAATGTTTTACCACTACCCGTTGGACCGATTAGCAAGATATTACTCTTACTCAACTCAACGCCGTCAGCTGAAGTGCCACCCGTGTTTAATCGCTTGTAATGGTTGTATACCGCAACAGACAGAACTTTCTTAGCCGTAGATTGACCAATAACGTATTCGTCTAGGTCTTTGAAAATGGTTGTTGGTGCAGGTAACTTGAACTTATTAGAGCTAGCCTCTTGGCGCTCTTCACGAATAATATCGTTACATAAATCGACACATTCATCACACACATAAACCGAAGGTCCAGCGATGAGTTTTTTCACCTCATTCTGGTTTTTGCCACAGAACGAACAGTGCAATAACTTTCCATCTGCTTCGTCAGGTGTTTTATTTGTCATTTGTATTACCTCAATTGTTTTGGCAAATTTTATTTGCTCTGCCCACTCCCCCTTAGATATGGGCAGGTGCAAGATATATCAAGGGGTAATGCGTTATTTAAGTCACGTCCTCTGATTTAACCGGGGAAGATCTGTGCTCAAAAATTTGGTCAATTAAACCAAACTTCAACGCATCTTCTGCCCCTAAGAAATTATCTCTATCAGTTTCAACCGCCATCTTTTCAACCGTTTGACCACTGTGTTTGGCCATAATGGTGTTTAAAGTATCGCGAATTTTCAAAATTTCTTTTGCATGAATTTCAATATCAGACGCCTGGCCCTGAAAACCACCCAAAGGTTGGTGAATCATCACGCGCGAGTTGGGCAAACAATAACGCTTACCAGGTGCGCCTGCGTTCAACAAGAAGGCACCCATACTAGCTGCTTGGCCAATACACATTGTGCTGACATTTGGCTTAATGAACTGCATTGTGTCATAAATCGAAAGACCCGCTGTAACAACACCGCCGGGTGAATTAATATACATATGGATATCTTTGTCTGGGTTTTCAGACTCTAAAAAAAGCAACTGAGCAACCACTAAGTTAGCCATATGGTCTTCAATAGGACCGACAATAAAAATAACCCTGTCTTTTAATAGACGAGAATAAATATCGAAAGAACGTTCACCGCGAGAGGTTTGCTCTATAACCATAGGAACGAGTAAGTTCGACTCTGGTGTAGAGAGACCTGGAAATGATTTATCTGTCATGCATTATCCCTTATTGCTGCTGCTTAGATGCTTCGGCTGTTAACTCTGAATAACTCATTTGCTTTTCGGTTACGTTGGCTGTTTCTAATACGGCATCAAGAACTTGCTGCTCAAGAACGATACGCTCAACTTCTGCCAACTGTTCCTTGTTGCTGTAATACCACTGAACCACTTGTTCTGGATTCTGGTAAACAACAGACATGCTTTGGATATGCGCTTTCACAAGCTCATCATCCACTTTAAGCTTCTTACGCTTGATCAGTTCTCCGAAAATCAAGCCAGTCTTCACATTCATGAGGGCTTGTTTTTCGAAATTTTCTTTCGGCATTTGAGACAATATTTTCTCCGCTTCTTCCTTTGATCCCCTGCTGTATTTATGCGCAACTTCCTTTTGCATACGGGTTATTTCATTGTCAACCAAGGTGCTTGGCGTGTCAATATCATTTCGCTCTAAAAGATTTTCGATGACTTGACGACGAACCTGAGCCTTAATAACCTCATCTAATGAGCGATCAAGGTTTTTGAGAACTTCAGCGCGTAACGCTTCAATGCCGCCATCTTTAATGCCAAACTTTTCAGCTAATGCATCGTTGAGTTCTGGCAATACAGGCACCTCAACTTTCTTCACTGTAATTTCAAAAGTGACCGCTTTACCGGCTAAATGTTCTTGGTATTGCTCTGGAAAGGTTAAATCAAGCGATGATGTATCACCCGCTTTTAGGTTTTTCAAACCGTCCTCAAAGCCTGGGATCATACGGTTAGAACCGATGATGATCGGTGTATCATTAGCCGTTCCGCCTTCAAACGCCACGCCGTCCATAATACCTTTATAATCAACCGTCACTTGATCGCCTTCTTGTGAAGCGCGCTCAACCACTTCCCATGCCATGTGTTGCTTACGCAAGTTTTCAACGCCATTATCAACATCAATATCAGCAATAGATGAAACAGGCTTTGTGATGTCAACACCTTCAAGCTCAACGGGCTCGAATTCTGGCAAGATTTCAACATCCGCAATATATTCTAAAGGTTGGCCTGCGTCTGATGGTAATGGGGTAATTTTGGGTGTACCAACAACATGCAAATGTTCTTTTTCTAATGCATCGTAAAAAGTGGTTTGTAACAACTGTCCGACGACCTCTTGTCGAACTGAGGCACCGTAACGACGCTCAACTTCAGCTTTAGGCACCTTGCCTGCACGAAAGCCTTTAATCTTCACTTTGCCTGTCATTTCGGCTAAACGCTTACTGATGGCGCTTTCTACCTGCTCTGCAGGTACGGTAACTTTAACTTGGCGTTTTAAGCCTTCTTTCACTTCAACTGAAACTTGCATAATCACTCCGTCAGGAAATTTGTATGGTGCGAAAGGAGAGACTCGA
>DKOI01000024.1 GCA_002469885.1 Legionellales bacterium UBA7366
CGAACGCTCTTCTGAAGTTTGCAACATGAAAGAAATTCCTATGAATGAAACATTGCTCGAAAGCGCAATCAAACTCAAAGTCTACATAATCATTCAAAAACTTCTTGAGCATGGCGCAACGCCTAATGCACGAGACAACAACAACAACACGCTGTACTGGCTTGCCAAACATCAAGAAGGCTTCCCCGAAGACCTTCTCAAAACAATGACAGATAAAATGCCTTCCAAGTATCGTAAAAAGAAGAAGAAGAACAAGAAAAAATCCACGAAGGCGAGAACTAACCAGAATCAGCCAAATACTCACGAGCAAAGAAATACTGTCCCAGCGCGGGCAGCAGCACTTGACGAACAAAGAAAATCTGAACAGAAAACTCTAATCACCGGGAAATTCGAAGAATTTTTAGCGGGTGAAGAAACAGTCGAACCCATAAGAGCTGAAGCGACGACCTATTACACTAACTGGAATACACAACCGTCACCTCAGATCCGTGAACTAGAAGAGCAGTTAAAGCATTTTCAGAAAAAATCTCAACACACCCAACTAGAAGAAAAAAAGCGGCGCCAAGAAGTGAGTGAATTACGCCGAATCGTTTCACAAACGCTACAGAAGCCAGAATTACTCGAGACAGTCAGAGAATGCAAAAAAAAAATCAAGGGCAACACTGACATTCTTAAAAAAAATGAGGCTTTTAGCACTGAAACTAAGGGGCGGCACTTATCGAAAAGAGCCACGGGCTCGATTGATAACATGCTTACGAGCATTAACAAAATTCACACGATCGAACAAAGCATTACCGATGTGCTTAAACACTGCGAGACGATGACTGACATTAACGCAATGCGCGGAACCAAGAAGGTCATTAGAGAAAAATTGAAGGAATATGAAGGTCTAGTTAAAACCCTTCCGAAAAAAATAGAGATCGCTAAAACAGCAATACTTAACTTTAAGGCGGGATTAAAAAAATTCAATTCTGAAAGCAAAAGTCGCCCTAAAACAGGAAAACGTAAAAAGAAAACAGAAAAACCCACCCCAACACCTAAAAAACCGCCTACACCACCTCTCGCGGCAATGGAACAAAAACTCCGTAAGCCACCGCGCGCCAAAACCCTCATATCCCTGCTAGTGGCGCTATGTCAATGGCGTGAACCTTACAGTATTGGAAACACCTTTTTAGACAACATACAATCTCACACAATGCAGGTTCATGGCTTAGTAAAAATCATAGGATTTTTATATGAAGATACCTTCTTCCGAAGGCCCACGCACCTACAAGCAACTGACCAAGATAAATCCCGGGAAGCCAGGCTACTATTGACAAAATATATTGAACTTTGCTTTTCATTCTTACTAACAAGCGACCCCTCTATAATTAAAGCTGTTAATGAAAGCGTAAAAGAAATCACCTCATCGTTAGCAATCGCACTACGAAAACAAAGCTTTGCTATTACAAGACATCCTCAAAACAACACCGAAACTGATATAGATGCACTACTTAAAGAAGTGAGCCTGTGTGAAGACACATTGCAAAACAATTATTTCATTCTTAACAAGCCTATCGACTTAAGCGCGCTTTCACTCATCAAAAAACTCAACGAGATGACAACGAAACTGCATAGAGCCTCACCCTTCTTCCAGCAAAGCGAAGCCAAACTTTTCAATCAACAAAGAAAAATGGTAGAAGAAATTTTAGCGCCGTTAATTTGCGAATGTTATGACGCAATGAAATCTAAGAAAATTGACAGCATTGAATACAGGCATGCGTCTCACAAACTCTTTTCAAACGGCGAAATCCCAACAACTCATTCAACACCCTACCAGCTTGAGCAACAAAGAACACTCACTGTCTTAATCGCAGCCTGCGGCACGCACGTTGAGTCTTCAAACGGTGGAAAACAAGATATAATTACTGTCTTCATGCATCAATCTCGAAAAATTAAAAATCGATTAGCGCATGATACTTTTGATAAGTTCCCACTCAAAGATCTGGAAAGGCTGTGTCAAATGGCCAAATCGATAGTCGGCAACCGTGACGTGGACCTCTCCCATCACAACACTGTCTTTGCTGCAGCATTAACGTAAGAGAATGAGGAGTAGCTGATAAGCTGCTCCTTAGCTTTCATCATGAGCCTAGGTCGTACTCATCACACTCGATATGGCCAAAGCTCTTTCTGCAATTCTTGCCACACTTAATTTCATCAAAACTCCCTGCTACACAGGTATACTTATGCTTTGTTGCGCACTTGATACTCATACCTGATTTAACACAGCTAAACCCGCAGGCTATTTCATCAAAGCTCCCTTTAATACACTGCTGATTTGGTTTTGGCGCACACATCACATTAGTCACATTTTTTTTGCAATCATAACCACAGACTTTTTCACCAAAATGATCAAGACATTGCTTTTTAGGCTGGTCATGACTGCCATCATGATGGGTATCAGAATGATTAGATGCATCATGATATCCCTGACGATATTTCTTGTTCAGTAATGCTTCGCAAGGCTCTGAATAATCATCACGTTTATCCTTATCTCGATTTGCGTCTTTAACACCCGCTGAATAAGCGGCATCAAGACTGCAAACCTTACCATTTTGATGAGCACTCGAAATACCCGGAAAAAAGAAAATTGATATGACAACACAAAAAATTACCTTCAAACTTTTCATTAAACCATCCCTCATGAATATGGATATCCAAACATTAACATATCTGCCGTATCTGATGTATTGCGCTCACAGCAAGTTGAATGCATGCAACTGAACACACCATACCCATTCCATAGATTGGGAATCTTACCCTCATTTGAATTCACAAGATTATGCAAATCCGAGAGCTCCGCATGGCCAATGAGCACGATCAGTGGCGCAATAATTTTAAGTATATCAAAACCATTCGAGCTTGTATCAATATCATGACCTCTACATTGATCAATCACAATTGCAGCCAATGAAAGACCGCCGGTCAATGACTTTACATGTGTTACAAGGTTTCGCAATGGCTGCCACTCTTCATATGAATTGGATTCTTCGTTGAACTTAAATGCTGTATTACGTACCAACTTCTGAAACCATTGAGGAAAAACATGTGAGGCTTCTCCGTTCAGCTGAAGGTAGTCATTAAACTTTTCCAACCAACCTTGCGCAACAATGATGAAGGTAAATACGTTTAACGTACAGACACCCCAAAAAAGCCCGTTCCCTAGCATCATCAAGGTATTTTCAGACGCATCACTCGCATCACCCGAAATAACAGATAACGCATGTAAAGAATGTTGTTTATTGAGCATAAAATCGAAAAATGTGGATGCAGCATGAAAGAGTGTAACATTATAAAACCATGCGTCGGACGCGCTACCAAAAATAATAGGTAATGCCGGTGAGACACGTTCTCCACGTTCACGCCAAGCATCCATCGCGTCAGCTTCATCTGGATTTTCTTCATTAGCAGATACTAGCAAAGATCCTAGCTGTCCATAGGCTTGCGAAACACCAAAAAATACGGCGACAACAATTGATGCCGCTGTCATTGCAAAATTTGATAACTGGGAGCTGCCTTCGGGCAACTCAGCCAAGCTGTCCATAATCGCAATTGCTGAATTAACACCCTTGCACAACACCATTGAGTAAGCGAACCATTTCACCTGTACGGCTGCGCAGCTTTCAAAATCTATCTTGGCACCATCACCACCCTCTTCTCGCTTATGTTGCAACTTATAGTTTGCAACGCTTTGTGCTGATAAGACTGAGCTATAACCATACACATTGTATATCTCCCATATCGTCATTGCTGCGCCCACTGCAACATAAGAAGATGGATGAACGATTTGTTTCACTGTCGCGGTTGATGCTAAAAATAGCGCGGGTAAAGTGGCTCTTTTAATTGTTTTTGCTGCGTCGAGTATCCCTGTCATTGTCTTTTCCTTTTTTTTCTTTTACCCTTGTATGATACTCGAGATTACTTAAGGAAATATTAACGGTGTGTAAAAATCTACACACTAGCAATAAGAACTAACCGCTAAAGAATTGAATATGGTAACTTCTATCTTACGAAGTGAATGGAACGTAAAAAGCGCTTTGATTTGCGGTCTCGAGCTGATGCAGCGCACGAACCGCTTTAAGATTATGTTGCTTAGCGGCTTTCTTTATCCACTTAACAGCGACGGCCTCATCACGCGGCACTCCGTAACCATTGTAATACGTATAACCTAAGGCATATTGTGCATCAGCGTCGCCGTTCTCAGCTAAGGGCGCTAAATGCTCATAAGCCATATCATAATTATGCACGGCAAAGTTTTCTTTACCTAATGCTAACGATTGCTCTTCTGCTTTGTTTTGAGTTGCACATGCTGTGATGAACAAACAAGTCAATGCAATAATAATTAAACGCACAACCTTACATCAACGTTGATACTGGTGCTGATTGCATCGACGCTAAGGCGCGATCAAGTTGCAATTTTTCCAATCGTCCTTGGGTTTTTAAAACGACAAAGTCTTCCGTGATTTGGTCTAATGTGGCACCGTTTGGCAGCGCTTCTCCGAGAGAAAACACAGACGAGCCCCCCCTTTTTTTTGGCGCTATAATAGCGGATGAGTGCTGAGCGTCGCCCGATAGAAACACGCCCTGCAAGCTAAGCGCAAGCGTTGTATTAGGCAATACATTGGTTTTGATATGCCTGCACTACAGGCAACAGTCCCATAAAGCCTGCGCTATACTATGCGATCCAGTAAACAGAGGGCCAACCTTATAATCCTCCTGACACTGACGAATGACACCATAGCCTTGGATGCCATCTTCTTCAAAAACACACACGCGTGCATTTGGCATCGCCATCCGTTTTTTCATAAACGCTCTACGATTCACCGGAAAAAAATTAGCATCATAATTAAGAACAGAATCTAATATTACTGGGTCTAGCGGAATAATGGCAGGTGATATTTACCCTTGTGAATCATTAGCCCGATATTGATAACGACTGTTCTTATAGGCTTCTTTAAAACCCGACTTGCGGTAGTTTTCAACTTGCAAAACAACACCGTCCAAACCGATGCTAGCATCGCAAGCATACTCAATTGCGTGTTGCCAAATTTTCATGCCATAACCTTGANNCATTGGAAATACACGCGATTGGCTTTTGATCTAGATAACCTATAAAAAAACCTTGAGGGTCAATTGCATAAAACGCTTCAATATCAGTGAGCCCCGGATTCCACACTTCCTTAGCAGCTTGCTTAGCGAAATAGCCCAAGCTCTCTTTTGTACGTCATCGTTCGATCACCTTACAGAAAAAATCAACACTTAGATCAGCTTATCCCGTAATGCTCAACAGGTCTACTATGCATGCTGCTAATCTTGTCTTAACAATAAAAATACGCTCTCTATCATTGAGAACCGATTTGAATTGTATACCATTTAAAACATCCAGTTTAAAAAGCGGTCTTCATATTGAAGGCAAAACGCGCCCCTGAGAGGAAACAGTGATGGGTAAGAAAAATACAGGGATAGAACTCAATCATGGCGCAAGGCTTAGTAGAACCAAAAAACTTGAAAGGGATCTTCTAAAATACGAAAAGAGAAAAGACCCTGAGTTAAAAGATTATATTAATGATAATATTAAGCGCCTATCAAAAGCTGATGTCACTGGCGAAGCAAAAAGCATAACGCAAATATGCTTGCTCGCCGCGCGCAGTCACACAAACTTTGTGGCACACTTACTCAAGAACCAAAACACGTTACCGTTCATTTTCTCAACCTCGACACACTTTGCACAATCAAAAGAAGAATCACCACTTGAAGCTGCCTTTAAAAAGAACCAAGGTAAAGAATTTTTATCTGCAGACCTCACCTACACCTCTAAGCAAGTATCACAATTGCTACATTTTGCGAACAAACATCGCTGTTACGAATTAGGGACTGTTGCAAGCTGGAAGTAAATTGGTTTATATATCACAACTAATAGACTTATCACGCCTGCCACCTTGAATCATTTTCATGCCAAATTTAGTTTATTTTTGTTTGCAACGGCCCCATTAGCGTGAAGAGTTAAAGAAGTAAAAAAGCCCGCCGGCATTTTGTCATGCAAAAATCGCGAACCATACTGCAAGAAATACAATGCCTGTAGGTAAGCTGATGTTGCCCAATGGTGTGCGAGCAAACATCTTTCCTGAGTCTGTGCTGATGTCTTTAATCAAAGAAGCGGTGACTACGGCATGCTGACGTTAAAAGAGGGGCTGGAGGTTCACTTTTGTTTATCGCCAGTTGATATGCGCAAATCCATTGACGGCCTCTCAGGTCTTGTGATGGATCTGTTAGAGCAATCTCCGCAGTCAGGGCATTTGTTTGTTTTCCATAATCATGCGAGAGATAAAATCAAGATTATCTATTGGGATAAAAACGGTTTTGCACTGCATTACAAGCGCTTTGAGAAAGGCCGTTTTAAGATCCGGGGGCTGGAAAAGGATGGCAGCATAGGGCTAACCGAAAACCAATTACAATGGCTGTTAGCCGGGCTGGATTTTAGGGCGATGGAGACGTTTTCTCATGTAAATTATGAGAAGTATTACTGATGCTATGTTATCATGCTTGCATGATTAACGCAGAAGCATTAAAAAATATAACGAAAGATGAGCTGCTCGAACTCATCAATGCCTATGAAGAAAAATGTGAAAAACAATCAACTCGCCTGGATTAACAATCAAATACCCTTTCACCATTGCGGGAGCAATTAAAGTTAGCACGGCACAAACGCTTTGGCAGTCCATCTGAAAAAAGTTAAGAAGGACACCCACAGCAATGCTTGTTTGATGAAGCTGAATTACCAAACAACGAAGACGAAATAAAAAAAGCAGATAAAGCAATCACCATCGCTAGCCACCAACGTAAAACAAATAAAAAACCTGGCCGTAAAGCGCTGCCAGCCGAGCTTCCTCGCGAAGAAGTCATTTATGACATTACCGATGAAGAACAAGTATGTCACTGCGGTTGTGAGTTAGTTCATATTGACGATGAAACAAGTGAGCAGCTGGAAATTATTCCTGCGAAAGTTTATGTAATCAAGCATGTTCGCAAAAAAAACGCTTGTCGCGGTTGCTTTGATACAATTAAAACAGCGCCTTAAAAGAAGCAGCCTATTCCAAGAAGCATTGCAGGGCCGGGGCTGCTAGCACATACGCTGATGGCTAAATACCAAGATCATTTGCCACTTTACAGGCAAGAACAAATGTTAACGCGTATTGGCGTTGATATCCCTCGTGCGGCGTTAAGCTTATGGGTGATGAAGAGCGCCCAATTACTTGAGCCACTTGTTAAGCTTACGGAAGAGCTCATTCAAAACTATGATGTTGCCTGGGCTGATGAAGCGCGAGTGCAAGTATTCAAAGAACCCGGGCGAAAAGCAAAAAGAAAATCTTGGATGTGGGCATTTGGCGGCGGCCCGCCGGATAAATTCTGTTTGGTTTATCGTTATGATACTTCACGCGGACATGAAGTGCCCTAGGATTTCAAGATGGCTTTAAAGGTTATCTGCACTGCGATGATTATTCGGCTTATGATTTATCATCAATAAAGACAAGCATAAAAGAGCAGCAGCTTGACGCTGATTCTGCTTATCACTACCGCAATGAACATGCCGCCCCGTTAATTGATGAGTTCAAAGCATGGCTCGATGAAAATCGTCCAAAGACACCACCGAAAAGTCTCATTGAAACCTGCAAAGCGCATGGCGTTGAGCCGTACGACTGGTTTAAACACGTGCTTGCGAAACTGCCCGAATGCCAAACCGTAGCAGAGCTTGAATCTCTCTTGCCTTTCAATCTTACCCTATCAACTTTATAACGATTAGCGCTCCGCGCTAACGGTTATTGACTGGATCCCGGATAATGCATCGCGCTTTCATCGCTCGTAAGCCTTGCCGGGGTGACGGCGTTTTTTTATGAGACTATCTAGGGGCGGTAGATTTACCGCTTACTTTTTAACGGCGCTTCGAACAACTGATCCGCTGCATCAACCACAAAGCGGCGACTATGAGGATTGGCTGAGTTGTGCCCTACGAATGAGCGAGCGGTTACCAACAACTCTCGCATTCCCTTATAGAGATTTTTTACGTTGCCCAACGAAACCGATTCATCCTCTAAAGCTAGCTTTAAACTTAAGATACTGGCTCTCTTTCTAGCCCTGTTAGTGCTCATGAAAAAACTCGACCCTAGAGGCCCCTCTCTCAACAACCACCGATCACAGCCCGCAATACACGCCTGAAGTTGCACGCGCTGTACTGGCGTTAAATCTCTTTTAACAGCCGAGCCTTTTTTCTCAATTTTTTATACAGCAATGATATAGCAGGGGTGAGTACGCTTTTAGCTTTTTGGGTATTGCTCTCGCCTGTTACACATTGAATGCTCCACAAAACTGACTTTAGAGCAGCATCATTCTCCACTGCTAACGGCGCACCAAGCTTGCTACCAACGTACTCCTTCAACATCATAACAGTCATATTATACGTCGATGTTAAAGATCGGTATTTTACTAAATAATCCACTATTTGCAACTGAGTGCAAAAAGTCCCCTTTAAATTTCCCGCTGTTACATAGGGCTCAGATGGCGCGCCATTAACAACTTTATATTTCAAATTAAACCGTTGCGCAAACCGACGAAAATCATGTTCGTCATTTTTGTTGAGCGAGAGTCTATCGATATAAACACTTCTTCCATCGAGCGCCCCACTGATTGTATCCAGCAATACCTGGCCGACACCATACTTATAATATGGGGCTGCTTGAGACAAGTTATGCCGACGAATACGAGAAGATGCATTGACGTCAACAACAGCGTGCAATGTGAAACCCTGAGAAATAAAAAAAGCAGCGTTCTGGCTATCTGACAGCCTCATTACAGCTTTGGCCAAATCAATTTGAGCACGGTACGTTCGACGCTGATCCGAACTCCCTGCTGTAGAAACTTGGAATTCGTTAAAATCAATAGCGTAGACAACATCATACGTTTTATCAGCAGGAATAATACCAGAACTTGAGGAGTATGCGATCTTTATTCTCACATCGGGATAACGCTTCTTAAGCTGGCTAACAATAGCTTTAAACACACCTTTAGTTTGCGCAGATCGGAGACGCGAGCGCCATGACTTCTCGACCAAACAAAGAGAAACATGCCCAAAGCCCTGCTTCAATAACGAGGCCACGATAATTAAATCTTGCAACAAACGGCCTGAACCCATGCTCAAAAGCGAAATCTTCTCACACCCCATAGTCTGGGTATGTTTCAAAATGGCTTCTTCGGCTCTGGTGCGTGTATTCCCCTTTAACTCACGATCATGGTGCCCCTTTGACAATGGGCAACTGCACTCAGAAAGCCAGCCTCGATTTAGAGCCGACTTACTGTATAAAGAAGGGTTTTCAAAGACATGCTCAATCCAGGGCCCGAATTCACTCACGCTAAGCTTACGAATTTGATCAGCACTTAGTAACAACGGCTCATTCGCTCGTATTGGTCGCTGTAAAGCCGGCAAGATGGATAAGTCACCCAACCCAAAAGAGCTCGCCTTAAAGCGACCCTTAGCCCCTGTAATCTTCGCATCCGCCACCGAAATAACTTGGTTACGCACAACACCACTAAAACTCATTATCGCCCCACATATTCCGACAAACTGCACGCTCAAAAAAAAAACCATTTATGACTGTGCTAATGTGAACAATATACTAAAGCAATGAGACGGAATCAAAACAGGTAGTGATGCGCGCACAACCCGCTGATTGCAGGTGACTTTCTTGCAGCTCTAATTTCTCGGCAATTCCCCATAAAATGATTTGTTCATAAAAGTAGAATATTCGCGTAACCCTCGTTAAGGGCACTACCGGCTAACGCCCAGTGCGTTACGCTACGACGACACTCGTCTCAAGCAACAGGGCAACCCTCTCATCCAACAAAGAAAGCAGCTCAATGGAATCCTGTGTGCCGTCATCACCACATAATTTTAGCATGGAATCTAACTGCGACTTACAGACAGCACAGCCTATGAAAGCACTTATTTCCGGCACTTTAAAAATTGACACCCTATTATTGTCAGTGTGATAATGACTGAATAAATCCATTATTAACCAGCCCCTCATTAGACACACGTTGCTGTAAAACTATCACCACTCGATTTAAGGCAAGATGGTTACATAAAAGAAACACGTGGCGCGATAGTGAGTTAGGCCAATTGATTTAGGCAAGCATAGCTGCTATATTTCGCACCTCGCCCTCTAGGCCAAAACAATATAAAAACAAAACATGCTAGATGAACCAAAATTAAAAAGAGCAAGGCTCGAGAAGCCCCTTAAAATAACGTATTCACTCGAACAATTGTTACAAAAATCATTAGAAAATGATAACAGCGAGATGAACCCCACAACGTTAAAAACAGAAGTTACGACGTATGTGGCAGCGGTTACACCGCACCGCTATAATGCCTTTATCCAAAAATTATTATGTGACTATTTATTCGCTAACCTATATGGTGTGAGATTTCCGGATCAACTCAATAGGACTCTCGTTCGCACAAAACTGAAATGGCACTTTGACCCTAAAAATGAAAGAAATGAAAGAACTAAAATAATCGCGCAATGCAATAAATCACGCACTATCCTAATGAGCGAGGCAGGCTCCCTATCAAAAGACTATGGCTTAAATGAAGTTCTCTCAACATTCCTCCATGAGTACATGCACTCAATATATAGGCAGCTTCCTACAGCCACACAAATACAAGTGCGTGAAACATCGCAGGCATTATTGCTAGAAATGAAATCGATAAAACACCACAAGGGTGTGTTTTCTCGCTTATTAATCTGGGGAATAGAGGGATACGACGAAGAATCATTAATCAACGGCGAGCTAGTTTGTCGCATTATGGAGCATTACGTACATACCCGGCATTTCCCAGGAAGATCTCAAGGGCTCAGCCAGCATCTAGCCATTCAGATTGCAACATGCATGAAGGCGATAGAAGCCTTTATTAACGACAGAGTTTGCACCCAAGCCAGAGCCGCATCAATTAAAGGGTTCTCCCCATCACACCCCACTTTTCCAGAATATTTTTTTGTTAGCTCCCCAAAACAACGTTTAGAGCGCGCTTCCGACCAAAAAGACCCAGGAAAGTTGTTTTATTTGAAGAACGAATTAAAGCTGGCTAACTTCTTCCCTTTACATGACGCGCTAAAGCGCAAAGATTACCCATACGCCGAAAAACTATCTCACTACTGGAGCATTGCTCAAAAAAACGATACCGACGAATTACCCTTCACGTGCGCCATCCCCCATAAAGTAGGCGAAACATTCCGCGATCAATTGCGCCTCATGTTAGAATATGCTTGCGATAACATTCAAGCAAACAAACATGAAGCCGTTCGAGCGCAATTACGCAGTCACCCCTGCATCATCAACATGGAACTAAATGAAAAACATGGTACCATGCTCAGGCTAGCCATCACTTTAAAGCAAGTCAACTTTGTCATTGAACTGCTAAACAACAAACAACTGGCATTAGACAAGCAAAATAGTAGCGGAAAAAATGTAACACCTTGGGCCAGCACAGAGATTTACAATTTAAAAACTGACGATGCTTCTGTGAAAATTCTGCAAGCACTTCAGGATAAAGAGGCAAAAGAAGCCTTAAACAACATCAGACTCGGAAACAAAAAAGGTGTACAACGCTGCCTGAAGCGTGCACCAAAAATTCAGCAGACGCACGCAACGCTATTTTTAGAGGCCGCCGCTTTATACAAGCAAACCCACATCACAGAACTCTTAAAGGAAACGCTTAAAAAAACAGCGCCGCGCACACCTAAACCACCGCTATTGCGCTGCCAATTATTTGTGCCGAGAGCGACAACGCTTGCATTTTCAACGGGGCCTTAACCAGATTGAAACACCTCATTACGGCAACCGGCTCAAGCCGGATCGCCGATGGGTGCCACATCACAACACCCATTTTTCTCATACAGCCACCCCAGGGAAGGTGCTGGTGAGGCGAGCTTGAATCAAAGCAGAACGCTTTCACAGATATAGGCCAACCTGAACCCACTCAAGAAAGAACCCATCAGGTTCGTGATTTTGGTGTTAGCGCCTGGCGCTCAACCACAAGCGAGGCCAGCGCGTGACGAGACGGCTTAAACAAACTCTGATTACTCACCCCACCCTTCGCCGCTAGCTCAGCATTGTCAACAATAACATCACGTGTCGGAATCCCGACATTAGTCGCCCCGCCCTTTTCTGTCGACGGAGTGAATAAAACACTTATCTGAGATAAGGCTTTAAATTTTTGATTGTCTCGATAAAGTTTGTAAAAAAGCAGCGCTAACAACCCAACCACTAAACCAACCCCAATGATGGAGCACCCAGCCGCGCAAGCACTGATCGTCAATGTTGCGCCAAGATGGATAACCGCATGGTGGGTAGCAAACAGACTAAGGGAACACGCGATAGCAGCGCCTGTTCCACCACCTCCCACAGGAAAACCGATCAACAAGGGCAGTGTAACAACCGGTTGAATC
Source organism: Legionellales bacterium UBA7366 (assembly GCA_002469885.1). GTDB lineage: Bacteria > Pseudomonadota > Gammaproteobacteria > UBA7366 > UBA7366 > UBA7366. The sequence goes on from DKOI01000024.1 coordinate 12,540, forward strand.
GCGATACGGCGCACTCTCTCATCCTTTTTTGCATCATGGGCGCGCCACTCTTCTTTGGATTTTTTATGTTCGGCTGCTTGTTCTTTAAGCGCGCCCGCAGCGCGCAAATTTTTCTTGCTGGCTTTTTGTTTTTCCTGATCAAGCTTCTTGCGTAGTTCTTCAAGCTTTGCTTCATTTGCCACAATTCTAGCCTGCAGGAATTTTTGTTCTTGCTCGCTACACTTGGTGTTTAACGTTAGCTTCTTTTTTAAAGTTGCAGACTCTTGCGATAGATGTTGAATTTGCTCTTGCGTTGAGTCAAGACCGGTTCTTTTAGCGAGTCTCACGCGCCCCAACATCATACTCGCCAGTGTTTTGGCAAAAGCACGATTACTATCTGGATCATCGCCCGTACAAACCTTGTTAAACCCGGGAAAAACCTTGCTTGAAAAATTATTTTTCACCAAGCTGGCCCTAATCTCACCTGCCAGTAAGTCAGCAGGAATGCCACGCAAGGCTTCAAAGATGCAGCCCTCTAAGAGGCTTTCAGGATTTTGCTGCTTAGACTCAGATATTAAATTATCTTCAAGCGATGACGCCGCTTGACGCAGCTCTTCAAAAAGGCCTACGACAACATCGTAATTAGCAATATAATTTTTCGTTGCCCGCTTAACCGTCTGTGCATCTAACCGCACGCCATTATCACCACCGTATTCACCGGCCTTGCGAATATCCGTTGTTGAGTTCTTGGCATAATCACGAAATGCAGCGCCTAAATCAATACGAACAATACGTGAATCCTGGGTTGTTTTTAAGTCACCGTTCTCTTCATCTTCACGCGTGTTTGTCACACCTAAATTGCCGCTATGGACACTGTAATCACCAACGATTAACGAGATCAGTAAACAAGTGGCTAACCCTGCCTTTGATTCAAAGTCATTGATAGCTTTGTAATAAGCTCGCCCGTTGAGCGTTTCAAGAACCGCACTGCGATCTATTGACATTTTGGGGCCACTGTCAACCGAATAACCAAGCAAGCCACGAGCGGCATCTGATATTCCGCTAAAAACACCGGCGAGCGAACTCAGCACAGACTGATAAGATGTTCCGCTTCCCGTTAGGTAATACAACTCTTTGAAGCTCGCTAAGGGCTGCTTTAGCCCATAAGTCCAAGCGCCCTCACCGTCGTGCAACTTAACAATATCAGCGCACAAAATGTCATTTCTAGCGTCTTCTGGAAGATACTGTTTTAGCTGCTGAACCAGTCGCCCCGTGAATAGCTCAATAAAAAGCTCCGTTTTATCCTTAGGCACCTTGATAACCCAGCGCTTCCGAGATTTTTTTTCCTCAACAATCGCGGTGGGAAAGGCGCCAGGATTTGTCTTGGCAGCAAGCGAGCCATTCAGGTCGCCATTTTTACCCCCAAGGTTTTTTATAACCTCAATTGCCTTTTGCTCTTGATTAGTATAACTTATTGAAAATTTCATATTAACCCCAGGTTAAGTGCTTATGCACCCATCACTGACTGCAACATAACATAACGATAGCTCAAATTCAATACAACCTTGTCGCTTGCTTTGAGTGATAAAGTTTGCCAAAATTTATCATACGCGTCATTTCAAGGATGATCTTATGAGTGACTGGATTGTGTGGCCAATATTCCTGCTTCAAGGCATAAGCCTGCTGCTTATTTTTGCCGATAAGAAGGCTGTCACGAGAAAAAGCCCACCCCTTAAAGCACTCTCCATGCTGATTTTATTCGCCGCTCACTGTGCTTGTTGCAACGCGCCGCTTTTGTGAATATTGGCATCGCACTCATGCTGAACCTGCTTTATGGCAACAGGATCGCTCATTGGGCGCTCGCCATTTTGAGCAGCTGCGCTGGCTCAGCTGTGAGCCTAAGACAAATTAGCCTGCACCTCAATGACCCTGTCGGCTTTGGCTCAGCGTTTTATGGCATGCACATGTACACCTGGAGCTTTCTTGCCTTTATCGCCACCATCGTAGGCTGCGCGGTTGTGCTGCTTATTTACCCCGAGCCAGAAACGACACCTATTCTTTAGATACGAATTTTTCACAGAACAACTCAGTTAAACTGCTACCTCACCGCTAAAAAAAGCTGCTTTTGATTTGGCTCAACCTACTGTCCAAACACATCGCTCTAGAATGAAGTCACCGCAAACCACACGACATTATTAAATGCCACCAACTTTCAAACCCCTCAATACAAAAAGAAAAAAAACAACAGAGCCATTTCAAGCAAGAGAAATATGCCATTTTTGACAATTGCCAGCACCACCCTCAACTGATACAATTCGCCAACCAAAAATAAAACATTAGGATAAAATAATGCAAGAGGGTTTATCACAAACAAAGAAAGCCGCTAGAGAGTTCAAGCGCGCAGCCATTGCCACCGGTGGCGTTATAGGTGGCTCTGCTGCCCCTTACGTATTGCCCGCTCTAGCGGCCCAAGGTGCCCAACAAATGGCACTATACTGCTTAGGCGCACCGTCTAGCTTTCTCTGCCACCCGATCACCTACCTTGCAACCGCCGTACAAGCACAAAACATTGCTCACGGCGTTTATACCGCGACGCAATACTCGTCTATTGCGTCCGGCGCGGCCATGGGTAGCGGCGCTGTTTTGTTTCTATTTCTTGCAGGTGAATACACCCTTTCATATTTAAAAAATAACGATATGGCTACAGAAAACCCGGCTGAAGCAAAAAAAGAAAATGCACAAGATAAAGCAAACCTTTACGCAGAAAAAGCAGCCCCCTCATTCTTTAAGCACGACACGCAAGCCAGCTCTGGACTAACCCCACCCAACCTTACTCAACTCGGTAGGCCGCGATCTCAATCACTCGCGTAACTCATACTGCATGTTCAAAGCACAAAAACAGTCAAAGCGCACAGCATTACCCTATACCGTTATACATCGCCCAAAGGAGCAAAGGGATAAAGGTGCAACCAATTTCATCACTCAACGGATGTTGCGCCAAACAAAGGAAACCGGTATGTTTATACAAAGGTTTAGACGAAACTCCGTTTGATGTTTTTAAGTTAG
>DKOI01000119.1 GCA_002469885.1 Legionellales bacterium UBA7366
GTGGATGGTGCACAAGCTTGCGGTAAAATGATCGTCGATGTTAAAGCGATGAATATTGATTTATTTTCCATGTCTGCGCATAAAGTCTATGGGCCTAAAGGTATTGGCGCGTTGTTCGTGTCGCGTGATCCAAAGGTGCGATTGCAGGCATTGCAATACGGCGGTGGGCAAGAGCGTGGATTGCGATCTGGCACGTTGCCTACGCACCAAATAGTCGCGATGGGAGTAGCGTTTTCTCTCGCTAAAACAAAGCTCGCTAAAGAATGTGTGCGCTTGCAAGAGTTTCGTGATCGCTTGCTTTCAGGGTTGATGGCGCTAGGCGATGTTTTTTTGAATGGCAGTCAAACGCAATGTGTGCCAGGTATTGTTAATGTGAGCTTTAATTTTATTGATGGTGAAGCCTTGATGACAGCGCTTACCGATGTTGCTGTCTCGTCAGGTTCTGCGTGTACCACAGAAAGTTTAGAGCCATCTTATGTGTTAAAAGCCATCGGTGTGAATGATCTCTTGGCAAGCAGTGCAGTTCGTTTTTCCGTAGGTCGCTTTACGACGGAAGAAGAGATTGATCGTGTTGTTGCGCACCTGGCTGAGCAAGTGCGCAGGTTGCGAGAGTTATCCCCGCTATCATGATAGATTTTTTTAACGACATGACCTACGTAGGCATTTTCCCTGAAGGCGATGATTTTGCATCTTCAACCGTAGGCAGTATCGAAACCGGTATGCTGGTTAAGTTGCAAGTTAAGTGGGTTGATAATGTCGTGACGAATATCCGTTATAAAGTTTATGGTAACCAATTCGCTATCGCGAGCATGGCATTTGTCGCGCATTGGATGATTGGAAAAACTCGCGATGAAATCAACGCGCTTGATCACCAGGCGGTAGTGGATGCCTTATCCATTCCGCCCATTAATCTTTATTGTGCTGTTTTAGCTAGGGAAGCTGTGACGACTGTTTTGTAATTGCGTGTAATGAATTGCAATCACGTCAATGTCGTCAAGCTTAAAGGCCTCGGCAAACGCTTGGACGTTTTTGAGTGAATCGTCAACCAGTATAATGGTTTTGTACGTTAGCTCTGATTTTTTCAGTAATGCCTTAAGCATGTTTCCTTTGTTTTGTCCTGTCACATAGAAGATGCCGTTTTTAACTTCGGCTGCTCTTTTTGTCTCTAGCGTGACGGTTGCCGTGTTTTCCAGAAGTGGCAATATGCCCAGTGCAGCTAGCTGCCTTTCAGTGGCTTTTTGTATTTCAGGACCTCTGGCTGTTTCAACAAGGATATGGAATGATTTCGATTGCATCCAGAGCAAGACTTCCATTTCGTTTTTGCCGGTGGCGGCCATAATGCTATTTCTGTGAATGTCGTTTGATGCTTCAATTAACCCGGGAAAGTCGCTTGCAACGCGTTGCGGATCGTTTTTAGGCAGCTGGCTTTGCCAGTCGAACCAAGCTGGTGTGCCTATGAATTTGCAGTGAGAATGATCTTTGCAGGGCATCATGCTTAATGTGTCATCATCATCAAAAACCGTTAACGTTTCGCTTGGGCTATCAATGCTTGAAAGAATTTCTTTGACATCACAAAAATTGTTAGCTTCAATGGTGCGAGATGAGGCGAGAGAAGTTTGATTAAAAAGCAGGGCGAAGATGAGAGTGTAGAACGTTTTTTTTGCATTCATTTTTAAGCTCCGCGTCGGTTGAAAAGGGCGGTGAAGTTAGGCCATCCTAACTCCACCTGGCTTTTTATTCAAATCTAAAGGTGATACCGATTGCCATGTAATCTAAATTTGGTAAGTAGTCGTAAGTATCTGCAATACTACCTGTGCCAAAAATACGTGAATACGATAGGTCAAGTGCAAAGTTTTCGTTGATGTTAAACCCAGCGCCTAAAACCACTTCTGGACGATAAAACATTGAGTGTTCGCGAGTCGAATCTTTTTCAATGTTTGTGCCAGTCGGTGTTTGAGCGGTTTCTGAATTAATATCATATTGTGTGTAGACTGCCGCGATGCCACCTTTTGCGTAGAGGAAGGTTTTCCCGATTGGCAATGTTCCCTTGAAGAGCAAATCCATCACGATCGGTTTTAAGTCCATTTCGCTAGATTGCAAGGTTGCATCGGTTGTCTTCGATACGATAGTGCTATTGAGCGTTGACGTTGCGTAGCGTGAGCCACCTAGTTCCAAACCAATATAGCGATTGAAATCATATCCAAGTGCGATTCTGATAGCTTCAGCGCGAGTATGGCTACTGTCATAGGTGTATTTAGCGGTTGTGGTACCAACAGTGCTTGGGCCAGCGTATTCATCGTTATGGCTTGAATCATTGTAGTCAGCGAGGTTGTAGCCCCCTTGAGCGCTGATATAGAAACCGTTTGTTGTAGCGAATGATTTACCGGAAATCGTTGCTGCGGACATTATTGCGATGAGAAACAACTTATTGGTCATTTTTTACCCCGTTTTTGCGTTTATATTTGAGACGGAATATTCTCATATATGGATTTGCTGAGCAAGCTTTTTCCAAGCCGGTTTGATCCAGGCAAAAAAAAGCCCGCATGACGCGGGCTTTTCTCAATTATGGCTTCTTACATGAAAAGGTAAGTTAGCTGCATGCTGCCTGTTGTAAGGGAGCTGACGCTATTATTGCCATTTTCTCTGCGATCAAAGGTTAATAACTGAACAGAGATGCTTGTTTTTAAGCTGCCTTCTTCGTTTAAGTCATACTCTAAGAAGGTGTAAACAGGGACTTTGTAGTCGGTAAGGAAGGCTTTGTTCTTTTCAATATTCATGTTGTAAAGACCGGTACCTAGACCTGAGTATAAACGGTTGCTGATAGCAACGTTATAACGGCCAAATACGCCATATGAAATGCCTTTGTCATTACCGGTATCACCTTCATTCCAAGCGATACCTTTTGATGAATCTAATTCAAGACCGACTGTGTAACGCGCGTCTTCGCCGTACCAAGCCAATGCTAAACCGCTAGTGTTAATTTGAACGGCAGCACCGTCAGCTTTGTGAGTGATGTTATCATTGTCAGCTGCAAAAGCAGTTGAGAGTGAAGCAGATAAAAGTAAAGGGAGTAGGATTTTTTTCATTTTGTATTCCTCAATGATTTGATTTTAATGTGCTCGTTTTTTTATTTTTCCGAGACGGGATCTTCCCATACATGGCTCTTGCATGCAAGAAAACAGGGCGATGTTGATTATTTGCGGTACACAATAAACGGAAGCGCACAAAATCCAATCATTCCGCCAATTAAGATGGACTCATATATGAAAACATTACCGACGTCGACTTGTTCAGGCGGAAAGAAGCCTAAAATCATAACGCCGATACAGCACAGAATTGCGAGTACACAGGCTATCCAGAGTCCGAGTTTTCCACCGGGCACGGTGAAGGCGCGATCTGTTGAGGGGCGTTTGTAACGCAGTCTAAGCGCTGAGGCAAATAAGCCTAAATACACAAAGAGGGCTAACTGTGCTGTCATGTCGCTCAAAATCCAATAGGTGCTGCTCACAGAGGGCATGATTAGAAACAACAATGATAATACCGTAAAGATGAGGCCTTGCAGTAATAGGATTTTTTGGGGTGCGCCAAAACGGTTGAGTTGATTAAATCCTTGTGGAAGACAGCCGTCTAATGCAGAGGCATACATGCCTTTCACTGGGCCAATGACCCAGGCGCCTACGCCTGCGAGACTGCCGATAACGATGCAGCCCACGATGATGGGGGTTAGCCAAGAAAGTCCGAATTGGTTGAAGAAGATATTATAGGCTTGGACGAGTCCGGTGATGATGCTCAGTTCCGACTTGGGCACGACGATAGCGATCGCAAGTGAGGCAAAGATCAGTGTTATTAATATGAGAACTACTGAAATCAATAAGGCTAAAGGATAGCTGCGTTTGGGGTTTTTGACTTCCTCTGCGTGCGCCGCTGACATCTCTAGTCCGACGAGTCCAAAGAGTATCGCGACTAAGAACGCATAGCTGTTGACGTTGGATAAGTCAGGAATTAAAGGGCTTTGTGTAAATTCGGTGGGTAATGCGTGTCCTTGGAATAGCCAGATGATGCCCAAGACGCTGATGAGTAGCATTGGCATCAAGGTGCCAATCAGAGCGCCGATGCTGCTTAAAATTGAAGAGGCTTTCATGCCAAAGCAGTTGATAATGGTGGTTACCCAAAATAGTGTTAAGACGATGGAGAAGATGACATAAGGATTTTCAGAAAGAGCGGGGTTAAAGTAATACAGGCAAGTGCTGGCAATGAAGGCCATGATGGTGGGAAACCAAACGATGTTGTAGATCCATTGCATGAAAATGACAAAGAATCCCCACCGTCGCCCGAAGGCTTCGCGTACCCAGACGTAGATACCGCCTGTATTGGGCCAGCCGGTTGCGAGCTCTGCTGTGACTAGCGCGCAAGGAATAAAGAAAAAGAGGGCCATGAGTCCGTAGAGAAAGAAGATGGACAGTCCGTAGGTTGCGCTGATTGGCAAGCTACGCAAACTATCAACAGCGATGATGTTAATCATTACTAAACTGAATAAACTAATCACTTTGGGACGTTTGAACGTTGTCATTTTATTATCCTTGGGAGCATTGGGCTGTAGTGTACAGGAAATTGGGGTTTTTACGCAAAAAAGCAGCAAGTCGCTGATTCGAGGGGTGTTTTAATGATGATGTCGTTTGAAAATACTCATGTCAAAAATAATATCATAGGATTGTAGGTTTAACAATCAGCTGCCCCTTGTATTTTGAACGGTGAGTTCATACGTTAAGATTATAGAGTTATTCTTAGGAGAGATGTCGATGCGAATGGATAAATTAACGAGCAAGTTTCAAATGGCGATTGCAGATGCCCAGTCATTAGCGGTGGGCCGTGACAATCAATTTATAGACCCTTACCACTTGATGAAAGCGATGCTTGATCAAGACGGTGGTACAACGCGCCCGTTATTAACGCGCGCCAATGTGAATGTGCCGAGTTTGCGCTCGCAGTTAGACGAAGCGCTTGGGCGTTTGCCGCAGGTTGAAGGGCATGGGGGCGATGTTCAGATTGCGCCAGACTTGGGTCGCTTGCTTAACATGACAGACAAGGCGGCACAAAAAAGAAAAGATCAGTTTATTTCCAGCGAATTATTTGTGTTGGCGGCAGTTGAAGACAATGGTAGCTTGGGCGATACATTGCGAAAATGTGGTGCCAATAAAGAAGCGATTGAATCGGCGATCAACGAAGTGCGTGGCGGTGAGAATGTTGACAGTGCTGATGCAGAAGATCAGCGTCAAGCCTTGGACCGTTACACTATCGATGTGACAGCGCGTGCGGAGCAAGGCAAGTTAGATCCTGTGATTGGACGTGACGATGAAATACGCCGCACGATTCAAGTGTTGCAGCGTCGAACCAAAAATAACCCTGTATTAATAGGTGAAGCCGGTGTTGGTAAAACGGCAATCGTTGAAGGTTTGGCGCAACGTATTATTAACGGTGAAGTGCCCGAAGGTGTTAAAAAAAAACGTGTTCTTTCTTTAGATATGGGGGCGCTTTTAGCCGGTGCTAAATTTCGAGGTGAGTTTGAAGAGCGTTTGAAAGCGGTGTTGAATGATTTGAGTAAACAAGAAGGCCAAGTCATTTTATTTATCGATGAGCTGCATACGATGGTCGGCGCAGGAAAAGCCGAAGGCGCGATGGATGCAGGTAACATGTTGAAACCAGCATTGGCGCGTGGCGAGTTGCATTGTGTTGGCGCAACAACCTTGGATGAGTATCGCAAGTTTGTTGAAAAAGATCCTGCATTAGAGCGACGCTTTCAAACGGTCATGGTGGATGAGCCGACCGTGGAAGCGACTATTGCAATTCTTCGTGGGTTAAAAGAACGTTACGAAGTGCATCACGGCGTTGATGTGACCGATCCAGCTATTGTGGCAGCTGTCACGTTATCACATCGTTATATTACGAACAGGCAATTACCAGATAAAGCTATCGATTTGGTTGACGAAGCTGCGAGCATGATTCGAATGGAGATTGATTCGAAACCTGAAGAGATGGATAAGTTGGAACGTCGACTGATTCAATTGAAAATTGAACGCGAAGCACTTAAAAAAGAATCTGATGAAGCGTCAAAAAAACGACTTGAAAAGTTAGAAGAAGAGATTGGCGAAGGTGAGCAGAAGTATTCTGATTTAGAAGAAGTGTGGAAAGCAGAAAAAGCAGTTATGCAAGGATCGCAGCACTTGAAGACCGAATTAGAAAGGGCGCGCCTTGAAATGGAAACGGCTAGACGTGCGGGTGATTTGGCGCGCATGTCGGAATTGCAATATGGTTCTATCCCTGAGCTTGAAAAACAATTAGCAGAGGCCAGTAAGGGCGAAGTTAGCGAGACGCATATGGTCCGCAATAAAGTCACGGCAGAAGAGATTGCAGAGGTAGTCTCGAAATGGACACACATTCCTGTTTCAAAACTCGTGGAAGGTGAGCGTGATAAATTATTGAAGATGGAAGAAATATTGCACGGACAAGTGATAGGGCAAGATCAAGCGGTTACTGCAGTGTCAAATGCTATTCGTCGTTCACGTGCTGGCTTGTCTAGCCCGGATCGTCCTGTTGGTTCATTTTTGTTTTTAGGGCCAACAGGTGTCGGTAAAACAGAGTTGTGTAAAGCGCTTGCTAACTTTTTATTTGATACGCAAGACTCGATGGTGCGTATCGATATGTCGGAATTTATGGAGAAGCATTCTGTTGCACGATTAATTGGTGCACCCCCTGGATATGTCGGTTATGAAGAGGGTGGTTATCTAACAGAGACAGTTCGCCGAAAGCCTTACTCGCTTATTTTGCTTGATGAAGTCGAAAAGGCGCATAGTGATGTTTTTAATATTCTGTTGCAAGTATTGGATGATGGGCGATTAACTGATGGTCAGGGCCGTACAGTTGATTTTAGAAATACCGTGATAGTGATGACATCCAATTTAGGGTCTGCCAAAATTCAAGAGATGGCAGGTAAGGCTGATTATCAAGAGATGAGAAAAGCAGTGATGGGTGATGTCGCAACGCATTTCAAGCCAGAGTTCATTAACCGTATTGATGAGTCTGTTGTGTTTCACCCACTTGATGAATCGCAGATAGGCCACATCGCGGAGTTACAAATTCAAGCGTTGCAAATGCGACTCATTCACAAGGAAATAGGCTTAGTCGTATCCCCAGCTGTCATTGATTATTTAGCGCGTAGCGGATATGATTTGGTGTATGGTGCTAGGCCGTTGAAGCGTGAAATACAGCAATCGCTTGAGAACCCATTGGCGCAGTCAATTTTGTCAGGTCAGTTTGTTTCTGGTGATGTGATTGAAGTGGGGCTTGAGGAAGAGGTGTTGGTGTTTGTGAAGAGTTCACAGCGCTTTGAAGAATTTAACGAGTAAGGGAGTTTTACTATGTATAAGCATATTTTGTTAGCGACAGACCTGGTGGATGATAATAAAGCCGTTATTGATAAGGCGAGTGAGTTGTCTAAAGTGTGGGGCGCTAAACTTTCAATTTTGCACGTTGTTGAGCCGTTACCGAGTTATGGCTACGCGTATATTGGTGGTGCAGATATTGAATCACAGCTGATGGACGAAGCCAAAACCAAAATTGCTAATCTTGGCAGTGCAATGGGAGTTGCAGATGCAGATCAGCATATTGAAGTGGGTCCTACTAAAATTGAAGTGTTGCGTGTTGCCGAAGAAAATCAAGTAGACTTAATTGTAGTGGGTAGTCATGGCCGTCATGGTTTGGCCGTGTTATTAGGATCAACTGCAAATGCGGTGCTCCATGGTGCGGAATGTGATGTCTTAACAGTCCGTTTAGCTGATGATTCAGCTGCGTAGTTTTTAAAGTTTTGTGGGGGTATTCTGCCCCCACATTAGTGGTTACTAATGCTCTCCCGTCTATAAAGACCGTAATTGCCGGTCAAATACCTATACTTCTAGGGGTAAACCCCGATGAATTGCGCGTTGTTTGCGCAGGCCGATTATCATATACTTGTTACGTTAACCTGTTAAAGATTATGTGAAAGGAGTTCATTATGACTATTAAGACAAAGCGCAAGGTAGCTACAAAAACAAGCTCACCTGCTATCGTTAAACAATTGCGTAAACAAATCACGCAATGGAAATTAAAATGCTCACAATTAACAAAAAAACAAAAATTAATTAAAGAGCAAGCTTATAAGAAAGGCTTTAACGATGCCTTGAAAGCATTCACTAAAATGCAAAAAGCTGAAGCTAAGCTTGTTAAATTGTTTAAAGCTGAATGCAAGAAAAAATTAACAACTAAAAAAACAACAAAGCGTAAAGTTGTGAAGCGTAAAACCGCTAAAACCGCTAAAACCGCTAAAACCGCAACTAAGCGTAAAACCGCTAAAACCGCAACTAAACGTAAAACTGCAACTAAACGTAAAATTGCTAAAACAGCAACTAAACCTAAAGCAGCGCCAAAACGTAAAATTGCTAAAACAGCAACTAAACGTAAAGCAGCGCCAAAGCGTAAAGTCGCTAAAACAGCAACTAAACGTAAAGCTTCACCACGTCGTAAGACTGTTGTAAGAAAAACAAAATCAAGATCTCGCGTAGTGCCTGCTAGACGTGCTTCGTTGCGCGGCAACTCTGCTTATAGATCTCACTAAAAAAGAAACAAAGTCGCGGTTTTTGAATGACCGCGCATAGATTATAAAATCTATGCTTGTTTCCTAAAGATCACCAAGCTATCATGCATGGTGATCTTTTTTTTTTGACCGCTACAGATAAGAAGAATTACAAATTCGTGTTTAAACGGAGGACAATTCATGGAATTAAACGCTGAACAAGAAGTCGCCCTTGCTACGTTAAGAGAAGGTGTGGAGCAATCAGTCTTACATTATTTTAAAAAACATGGTCTGCAATCGCCTGGAAATTTATATCATTTTGCTTTAGGCGAATTCGAAAAACCATTGATCCGCACTGTGTTGAATTTCGTAAAAGGGAATCAATCACTCGCTGCAATTTTGATGGGTGTGTCGCGTGGAACCTTGCGAAAAAAAATGAAGCAGTACTCAATGTTGGAATAAAAGTTTACACATTCATTAATATACACATCAAAAAAAATTATTTTTTCTGCTGATATTTTTTTGCGTTAACTTTTCTTCAAAATTATTTTTAATTGAGCAATCTCATCAGGCGGAAATTCTTTGTAATTTTTTGTGCCAAAGTTTAAGCATAGGTGAGCTTGGTCGCCAAGGGCAGTTATCAAATTACTGCCTAAAATTTCAAAATGCTCAATTTCACTTCGCATCTCACCTGCCCAGTCATTCAGTCGGGCTTCAGTATCAAAAGAGAGTAAGAAAAATTGATTTTTATGCTCTGTAAAGAGCGGTTCAAAAGGTTCGCCTGCTTGTTGAGCGGCATCCTTTTCTTCAGGAGTCATTTTTTTGCAGGGTACGAACAGGGTCGCTTTTAATACGGCTTCGTAAACACGGCTTGCGTCTTCTGGTTTGCCTTCAGATCCATAGGCTTTAGCAATAAGGTCGTCAATTTTTGTCATAAGTTGTGATTCCGCAAAAATGAAATCATTATATATCCATGGGATTCTGGAAGGGAAGTTTTTAATGTGTCAATTGTGTTTATAAAATAGGCAGCCTTCTCAGGCTGCCTATAAGGTCTGCAATACGTCTGGTGCTAAGGAAGGAGATTTATAATACTCATTTAGTATAGGGTTATCCCGCAGGAGCGGCAATATCAATCCGGATGCGCCCCTGATTTATTGGTGTGCACTTAGAATTTTTTTGAAGTAATTCAATAAGGAAAGATTCATCATTTATTCTTTTTGAGTGCATATCTATCCTTGAATTGAGAGATTGCTTACTTGTTATATCGTCGATTACAGTCTAGTTTGGGTGGTCTGATAGGTGCCTTTTTTGACAAATTTAGGTGTTGAGGCATGTTAACTTATTCACAGGTCAAATAAATCACAAGTTGAGCAAGTGTTTTGCGGGAGATGTGCGGAAAGGCTCTAGCTTTTTGCTTAAGCTATTGATATAAATAGATTTAATTTCACATTGATCTTGAGTACCTAACGGCCTAAAAAAGCGTATACAACTTTCGCACATGATTATACACAAAGATATCCACAGAAATTGTTGATAAGTTAGGGGTGAGGAAAGGGGGGGTGCAGCATCCTGAGCAAGAGTCGCACGCGATGCTATGCGGGCTTTGTTGCGCAGGAGTGTCTTGCTGGGTTTGATTCGGCATCAATCCAAATAAATGGACTTCGGCTCGAGGCCGGGGCGACGCAGGTGCTGCCGATTTGACGTGAGTTTTTCCACTCTCTCAGCTAAGCGCAAGAAGTATGGTGTCTTAGCTAGAAAAGTCCACGCCAGAGCGATTGGCTGTGTAGAAAGGTTTCGCGAGTAGTTGGTGCGGTAATGTTGGATGTAGGGCGGTGATGGCTCCGAGAGCGCTTTATACACAGTTAATTGGGAAGCCGGCCGCTCCCTAGCAATGCTTTATATTGCTAGGGAGCGAGATGGAAGTTTAGTTGAAAGTTAACTCAGTAGCATCTACGCAAAATTCTTTGCTGCAAAATCCCAGTTAACAAGCGCCCAGAAGTTTTCTAAATATTTTGGTCTAGCGTTGCGTGTATCTACGTAATAAGCATGTTCCCAAACATCGCAGGTAAACAAAGGCGTTTGACCGGTTGTTAATGGGTTGCCCGCATTCGTTGTTTGAACAATTTCCAGTGAGCCGTCAGTGTTCTGCACTAACCATGTCCAGCCTGAGCCGAATAATGTGAGAGAGGCGGTTGTGAATTGTTCTTTAAAGGCATCTTGTGAGCCAAACTGTTTTTCAATTGCAGCTTTTAAGTCGCCTTGGGGTTCGCTGCCACCTGGAGTTAAGCTGTTCCAATAGAAAGTGTGGTTCCAGATTTGAGCTGCATTGTTAAAGATGCCGCCATCTGATTTTGACATGATCTCTTCTAGGGTCGCGTTTTCAAAATCGCTGTCTTTGACCAGTTTATTAAGGTTTGTCACGTAAGCTTGGTGATGCTTGCCATAATGGTAATCTAATGTTTCTTTTGAGATATGAGGTTCTAAAGCGTCGCGTTCGTACGGTAGAGCGGGCAATTCAAAAGCCATGGTGATATTCCTCGTCAGTTGTGTGAAAAATCGTTGCGTGTAATGCAACCTATCGATAATAGGTAGAAATTGTAGGGCGCTTGAGGCGTAAAATCAAGGAGTGGTGGCTTAATTATCTTTAACTAGTATGTATTCGGTGGTTGGCACTTCCACGTCTTTGCGGTCAAACCAAACCGCTTTAAAGTGAGTGCTTTTAGGGTTGTATCGTAAGACGATATGGTAAGCGAATTCTTCGGAGCTCAATATGACGGTTTCAGTTTTGTTGATAATCTCTCCTACTGAGATAAGCATTTTAACGGGAATTTTATATTTCACTGTGCTGAGTTGTTGATGATCGTCAGAAAATGCTTCTAGTTCCAGGCTGTGGTTTTTGGACAGCAGAATGCTGCCTTCTTGCCAGCCTTCGCTAAGTGTGAGGTTTTTAATGAGTCCACTGCCTTCCCATTGCCCAGCCGGCATTTGAGCCAAGACAGGGCTCACAAGCCATAGGCACAGTGTAAATGTTAATACCCTCCTCAATACTGCTCTCATCTTAATTCCTCTTCAGGGGTAAATTCTTCCCATATATGAAGTGTAGGATATTTATCCAGTTTTTCAAGTCATTATCCATAATGCCTTGAAAATTTTAGGGTAAATAGATGGAGGTTGCTCTTGTTTTGAGTCTGGCTAAGGTGAAATGAGTTGCTCTCACAATAAGGAATTTTTTTAAGAAACAATGCCTTAAGAGGTGTTTTATTCAGAGAGTTAGAGAGTGTTCTTGATATTAAATATGAAGTCCAGGTCCTCTTCTTTTCGTAGGGTGAGAATTTCACAGCCCGTTTTAGTGATGACGAGTGTGTGTTCCCATTGTGCTGAGGGTTTGCGGTCTTTTGTGACGGCTGTCCAGCCATCAGGCAGGATTTTCATATGTCGGGCGCCCGCATTGATCATTGGTTCAATCGTGAAGGTGAGACCTTCAGGGAGTTCCTCACCCGTGCCGGCTTTGCCGTAATGCAGAACGTTGGGCTCATCGTGAAAAGTGCTGCCTAACCCGTGACCACAGAATTCACGCACAACTGAGAAGCGATTTGCTTGGGCGTGTTCTTGGATGATTGCGCCAATGTCTCCTAGGCGAATGCCGGGCTTCACGATGCTAATAGCGAGGTAGAGGCACTCTTGAGTCACTTGAACTAGACGTTCGTTCAGGACGCTGGGTTTACCGACAAAGAACATTTTACTCGTATCACCGTAATAATCATCTTTGATGACGGCAACGTCGATGTTGAGGGAGTCACCATTTTTAAGTTTCTTGGGGCCGGGAATGCCGTGACAAATTTGGTGATTTACAGAGGTGCAAACAGACTTAGGGAAGCCTTGATAGTTGAGGGCAGCAGGGATTGCGCCTTTTTCGTCCACAATGAAGTCGTGACAGATTTTATCCAGCTCTTCAGTTGTGATGCCTGGTTGGACGTGTTGTCCAATCATTTCAAGGGTTTCTGCGGCAATGCGTCCAGCGACGCGCATTTTCTGTATTTCAGTTTCAGTTTTTATATTCATTATCTTGTCTAAAAAAATAACATTGAGATTATGTAGGCATTATGGTATAAAACGTCGCTAATAAGCAAATGCTTATTGAAATTTGAAATAAATACACACATTTAGAGTGAATTGATCTGGGTGCTGATGAAGGTTAGTTGGATCAATACAGGCTTTTCTCGAAAAGCTGCACAATAAATGGAGGCTCAACCCACAGGAGAAAATTATGAGTACTAGCGTAACAATGCGTGAAATGTTGCAAGCGGGCGTCCACTTTGGTCACAAAACCCGTTATTGGAACCCCCAAATGCGTCCGTTTATTTACGGCGCGCGCGACAAGATCCATATTATCGATCTTGAGCAAACCCTCCCCCTATTTAACAATGCAATGAAACTGTTGGGTCATACCACAGCTAAGCGCGGCAAAGTTTTATTTGTCGGTACAAAACGCGCAGCTCGTGATGTGATGCAAGAAGAAGCAACGCGTTGTGGCATGCCATACGTTAACCATCGTTGGTTAGGCGGCATGTTAACAAACTACAAAACCGTACGTAAATCTATCAAGCGTTTAAAAGAGCTTGAAACCATGTTTGAAAAAGAAGCATTTGGCGTGCGTAACAAAAAAGAAATTCTTACCTTATCTCGTGAAAAAGATAAATTAGATCGCAGCCTCGGTGGAATCAAAGAAATGGGCGGTCTACCAGACATGCTTTTCATTATCGATGTTGGTAACGAGAAGATTGCGATTGCTGAAGCAAATCGCCTTGGTATCCCAGTGATCGGTATCGTTGATACCAACAACACACCTGATGGTGTTGATCATATGATCCCAGGCAATGACGATTCTATTCGTGCTATTCGCTTATACGCGAGCACAGTAGCTGACAGTATTTTACAAGGCCGTCAAAAAGAAACTATTCAAATTGAAGGTTCTGCTGATGAATTTGTTGAGATGCAAGATGATGCGCCGACTACAAAGAAAGCCGCAGCACCAGCTGCTGAACCTGCTCCCGTTGAACCCGCTGCTCAAGATAAGCCTGTTGTTGAAGCAAGCAGTGAGCCAGCTGTAAAGAAAGCGACAGTGAAAAAAGCGACAGTTAAAAAAGCTGTAGCTAAAAAAGCTGACAAGTAATCAACGAGTAAAAGGAATAGAGGAAATATAATGACAGTAACAGCAGCGTTAGTGAAAGAATTAAGAGAGCGTACGGGTGCGGGCATGATGGAGTGCAAAAAAGCACTCGTTGCAGCAGAAGGTGATATTGAAAGCGCTATTGAAACAATGCGTAAGTCAGGCCAAGCGAAAGCGGCTAAAAAATCTGGTCGTATTGCAGCAGAAGGCGCTATTGTTGTGCGTGTTTCTGATGATAATAAAAATGCAATCATGGTTGAAATTAACAGTGAAACAGATTTTGTTTCGCGCGATGATTCATTCAAAGCCTTTTCAGACCAAGTTGCAACAACCATCTTGCAAGAACGCCCAGCTAATCTAGAAGATTTAGCTGCATTGAAAGCCGCAGGTTCTGATCAAACAATCGATGAAGTGAGATTGGCGTTAGTAGCCAAAATTGGTGAAAACATTCAAGTGCGCCGCTTTGTAGAAATTACATCAAATGGTGCAATCGCTTGTTATACACATGGCGAACGTATTGGCGTTTTGGTTGGTGTATCAGTAGACGATACAGAACTTGCGCGCGATATCGCAATGCACATTGCTGCGAGCAATCCACAAGTTATTCATCCAGACCAAGTTGATCAAGACATGTTAGCTAAAGAGAAAGCAATCTTTGTAGCTCAAGCACAAGACAGTGGTAAGCCTGATGAGATCATTGAGAAAATGGTTGGCGGTCGTCTGAAGAAATTCTTAAACGAAGTGAGCCTGGTTGGCCAGCCTTTTGTTAAAGATCCAGACACAACTGTTGGAAAATTGTTAGCGGCGAAGAAAGCAGAAGTAACAGCTTTCGAACGCTTTGAAGTCGGTGAAGGCATTGAAAAGAAAGTTGAAAACTTTGCTGAAGAGGTGATGGCGCAAGTACGCGGAGAATAAATAATGCCAGGGAAGACGTCAACGCTCACGTACAAACGTGTATTGTTGAAAATTAGTGGTGAAATGTTGCAAGGGGATCGTGACTTTGGTCTCGATCCCTCTTTTCTCGATGAGTTGGCTAAAGATATTAAAGCTTTGGTCGATGAAGGCGCTCAAATCGCGCTTGTTGTTGGGGGGGGCAATTTCTGCCGGGGAGAAACATTCTCAGGTGGTAGTATTAGTCGCGTTACGGCTGATCAAATAGGCATGCTGGCAACCATGATGAATGGTTTGGCTCTGGCCGATGCGCTTCGTGCATCAGGACAGGCTGTGAGTGTTTTTTCTTCCAAAAGTGTTTCAGGTGTTGTTGATCAATTTGATGTGAATCGAGCTATTTCGGCGCTTGAAGCCTCTAATGTCGTGATGCTGGTGGGTGGAACAGGTAATCCTTTTTTTACAACTGACACAACCGCAAGTCTTCGGGCTATTGAGCTCCACGCAGATGTCTTGTTAAAAGCGACAAAAGTTGATGGTGTTTATTCAGCCGATCCTGTGAAAGATCCTGGTGCGACGCTTTATGATGCTTTATCATTTGATGATGTCATCTGTCGTTCATTGGGTGTTATGGATTTAGCGGCTATGTGCATGTGTAAAGATCACAACTTACCTATTCGAGTATTTAAATTAAAAAGTAACGATGTGTTGTTGCGTATTTTACGTGGCGAAAATATCGGGACGCTTGTAAAATCTGGAGATAATAATGATTAGCAGCTTAATAGATGATGCACAAAATCGCATGAATAAAAGTGTTGAGGCGTTAAAGGTCGAATTTTCTAAAATTCGTACAGGCCGCGCTCATACCAGTATTTTAGATCATATTTCAGTAATGTATTACGACGTGCCAACGCCATTAAATCAAGTGGCTAATGTTAGTGTTGATGATCCGCGTACATTGCTCGTGACTCCTTGGGAAAAGCAAATTATTACGGTCGTTGAAAAAGCCATTCGTGATTCTGATTTGGGCCTTAACCCGTCAACTATGGGCGACAGCATTCGCGTTCCTGTGCCTTCATTAACAGAAGAACGTCGTCGCGATTTAACGCGGATTGTTAAGAATGAAACAGAAGGCGCACGTGTCGCTATTCGTAATATTCGACGTGATAGCAATGCTCAGTTAAAAGACTGGGTAAAAGAAAAAGACATCAGTGAAGATGATGAAAAACGTGGTCAAGAGCGTGTTCAAAAACTCACAGATAAGATGATTGGTGAGATTGAAAAATTATTAACCGCAAAGGAAGCCGATTTAATGGCTGTATGACGATTTATGTCTGACGCAAGCTTTCCAAAACATGTGGCCATCATTATGGATGGCAATGGACGATGGGCGAAAAAACGTTTTCGCCCAAGATGGATGGGGCATCGATCTGGTGGCACTGCAGTGAAAACTGTCGTTGAAGCTGCCGGAAAAGCAGGCATTAAAGTGTTAACCTTGTTTGCCTTCGGAACCGATAATTGGCGCCGTCCAGAAAAGGAAGTTAGTTTTCTGATGGATCTTTTCCATCAACACCTCACCAAAGAATCAGCAAAATTACACGCTAATAAGATTAGAGTGCGTTTTGTTGGTGATTTGTCACAGTTTGACGCAAAGCTCCAACAGCGTATAGCTGAAACTCAAGCGCTCACAAAAAACAATACAGGTATGACTTTAGTCATTGCCGCTAACTATAGCGGACAGTGGGATATCATGCAGGCGACAAAAGCGATGTGTGAGAAAGCAGCAAGCGGTAGTCTTGTGGCCGCCCACATCACTCAGGAAACACTTGCAGAGCATTTAACGATTGGTGATTTACCGTACCCAGATTTATTTATTCGCACCAGTGGTGAGCAACGCATCAGTAATTTTTATTTGTGGCAGCTCGCTTATGCAGAACTGTATTTTACGGATGTGTTGTGGCCTGATTTCTCAGCACAAGAATTTACCCGAGCACTGAATTGGTATGCAACACGTGAACGCCGATTTGGCCATACGGGTGATCAGATTAAGGAGGCAACAGATGCTTAAGTCTCGAATTTTAACCGCTCTCGTATTGGTGCCTATTGTTTTAGTTGCCTTGTTGTTTACAACAGCGATGCAAGGAACGATTATCATCAGCGCAGCAGTGCTGGTGGGTGCGTGGGAAATGTCCAGGCTTGTGGGCTTTAATCACGCTGTGGCGCGAACATTATATGTTGCATTAATCGGCATCGTTATCTCCGCCTTATATTTTAGACCTGATCTTTTGCAAGCTGTGATTGTTATGGGTGTTATTTGGTGGTTAATTGCCTTGATCTGTGTGGTGCGCTTTCCTGTTGGTAAAAATCACTGGGCTAATTCATCTTTCTTGATGCCATTGATGGGCTGTTTTGTTTTAATTCCTTGTTGGGTTGCCTTGACGCAGTTGATTTCGGATCGATCCATGCTCTTGTTCATGTTGTTGGTTGTCTATGGTGCAGATACGGCCGCCTATTTTACGGGCAAGAAGTTTGGTAAGGTGAAATTAATGCCCAATGTTAGTCCTGGTAAAACGCGCGAAGGCTTAGCCGGTGCGCTTGTGATAGTCGTAATTATTAGCTTATGCATAGCCCCGTTTTTGGTGCCGTCAATTTCCTGGTGGCAAGTGTTGCCGTTAGTTGTCGTTACATTTTTATTTTCAGTGTTAGGTGATTTGACAGAAAGTATGATGAAGCGTGTCACAGGGATTAAAGACAGTGGTAATATTTTACCTGGTCACGGTGGTTGGATGGATCGAATTGATAGCTTAACTGCTGCAAGTGTCATATTTGTTTTCGGGTTGTGTGTAATTGATTGTTTGACAGCTTCGATCTAAAGACATAAGGTGTCGAATACTTTGAAAGACGAGAAGTGGGCTAAAATAATGCATAAAATGAAAAAAATCATCTTATCACTAATTCTTTTAAGTAGCGTGGTGTTTCAAACGTCATTTGCTGCTGGCAATTCTTTTGTTATCAAAAAAATAGACGTCCAGGGATTACAGCGTATTTCCGAAGGTACGGTTTACAGTTACTTGCCTATTAAAGAAGGTGAGACCTTTGCGCCGGCTGATTCATCGAAGATGATTACCGCGTTATATGAAACAGGCTTCTTTTCCAATGTTGACCTCTTGCGAGACGGCGACACATTAATTATTAAAATCGTCGAACGTCCAGTAATTGGTAAAATCCGGGTCACGGGTAATAAAGATATTACCAAAGATAACTTAATGCCTGCGTTGAAAGATATTGGGCTAGTTGAAGGGCATGTTTACGATCGATCAATGTTAGATAGCATTGAAAAAAGTTTGCAAGAACAATATTTCGCTCGTGGTAAATACAATGCGCGTGTTGACGTTAAAGTTGAACCTCAAGAACGTAATCGCGTTGATGTGGCAGTCACCATTTCTGAAGGGCGGGTTGCCGTTATTCAAGAAATCAACATTGTTGGAAATAACACGTTTGAAACGAAAGAGTTGAAAAAGAATCTAACGCTCTCAACTTCTAGTCTCTTTTCCTTTTTCACCCACTCTGATCAATACTCTAAGCCTAAGTTAGATGCGAGCCTTGAGAACTTATTATCATTCTATATGGATCGTGGTTACATTAAATTCCATGTTGATTCTGCTCAAGTGGCTATTACGCCTGATCGATTACATGTTTATATCACCATTAATGTCACTGAAGGCCCGCAATACTCCGTTAAAGGCTATTCTTTGGTTGGCGATCTCATCTTGCCTGAAGAAAAATTGAAATCCTTGGTGACAATGAAAGAGGGTGAAGTGTTTTCGCGTAAAAACGTGCTAGAAACCAATAAGGCGCTAACGAGTGCGTTGGGTGATGAAGGTTATTATTATGCGCACGTTGGAACAACGCCGACGATTGATGATGAAGCGAGAACTGTTTTCATTAATTTCGATATGCAGCCTGGCCGTTTGATTTATGTTCGTCGCATTAACTTCTTTGGTGACGATAGAACAAACGATTCGGTTTTAAGACGTGCGATGCGTCAGCTTGAAGGTGGGTTGTTACGAACAAAGAATCTAACGCAATCTAGATGGCGTATGCAGCAGTTAACTTATATCAAAGGCGTTAATCATTCTGTAGAGCGTGTTCCAGGTGAGAATAATCAGGTAGATGTCCATTACCAAGTAACAGAAACGCCTGCTGCAAGCATTAATGCGAGTATTGGTTATTCGCAGTTAGATGGAATCATTTTGTCAGCCAGTGTCCAGCAAAATAACTTTATCGGCACAGGTAATGCAGTGTCATTAGCCTTTACTCGCAGTGCGGGTTATCAAAACTACGCGCTTAGCTATTTTAACCCTTACTACACGCAAGAAGGCGTGAGTCGACGCATCAGTCTGTATTTGCATGACACCGATCCGAAGCGTGTGAACATCGGTGGTAGTTATACCTTAACGCAGTTTGGTACTGATATTAGCTACGGTATTCCAATCAGTGAAGGCATAGGTTCGCAAAGTAATGTGTCACTGGGTTATGGT
>DKOI01000086.1 GCA_002469885.1 Legionellales bacterium UBA7366
GTGATGGAGTGGACGCCAGAAGAGGTTGCTAAGTGGAATGCTGAGTATAAGAAAAGTGAAAAAGGCCGTGCAGGGTTGGGTTATTTTAATCGACAATCAATGAGTGACTATTTGAAGTCTGAAGAGAGTCCCCAGCAAAAGCTTTTTAATGAAGTAAAGGCTGAGTACGATAAGGCCAAAGCAGGGTCCAGTGCAATTGAGAGTTTCGAAAAGAAGGTCGATGCTGTTCTCAGCGCGTGTTTTCAAAAATTGAAAAGCCTTGAGCCAAGTTTAAAAGAAGAAAAAATAATGCACTTGCTTCTAAAAGTGTCAATAAAAACAAAAAAGGAAGCCACCAGGAAATTAACAACGGTTAAATGTTTAGAGGATTTAATTAAAAAAATTATTGAAACTGATGAGTTGGATTACAAGTTAAAAAAAATGACGGCTCTCGTGGATATTGTTGGAACGGCAAGAAAGGTCATTAGTGATAAGCATCAAGGTGGCAAATTAGCCAAGGTGGTTGGGGTGCGAGCGTCGGGTACTGTCGCGGGTCTGTTTGGGGATCATGGGGGGTTAACGGTGTGTTCGAGCAGAACGAGTAATACAATGAAGGCGCTGGAAGAAATACAGGCTTTATTGGTGACGGTCGCGCCAGCGATGCCTTTATCTATAAAAATCAACTGTTCGGCGCATGCTGTTAAGTCGGGTGATGAAGAGTTGGATATGGAGCAGACCGCGTTTCAGCCCTTTAATGGGGCATCTCCCTTTTAGACGAAGGAGGCATACGTTGAGGCTTGTATCATTTTAATCTAAATTCAAATTCATCTCAGATTGCAACAGCTCAATCAGGGTGAGTAGGCGGGCAACTGGTTGATTGTTTAAGTCAGTAGCTCTTCAGCATGCGCCAGTGTTTGCTTGGAAATTTTAATGCCGCCCAACATGCGGGCAATTTCTTTGACGCGATCGCTAGCGTCCAGTGTTTTTATGTGCACCTCGGTATGGGTTTTCTTTTTGTCTTTTGTGACGGTGATATGATGTGATCCTTTGGCGGCAACTTGAGGTAAGTGTGTGATGCACAAAAGCTGATTACGTTCACCCAGTTGTTGTAGCAGGTTTCCAACAATCTCCGCAGTTTTTCCGCCAATACCCACATCTACTTCATCAAAGATTAACGTGGGTATTGATGACTTTTGCGCGGTGATGACTTGTATCGCTAAGCTGATGCGAGACAGCTCGCCACCTGAGACCACTTTTTGTAGCGGGTGGAATGCTTGGCCTGGATTCGTTTTTACAATAAAATGAATGGTTTCGTTTCCATGCGCTGAAAGTGCGTCATCTACTTTTTCAAGGGTAATAGATAGTTCACCGCCTTCCATGCTTAAGCGTTGCATGTTATCGGTAATTAATGCACTGAGTTTCTTCGCTACTTTTTGACGGCTTTTTGAAAGTTTCATTGCTGTCACATCATAGTTTTTTTGAATGCGGACCAATTCCATTTCAAGACGTTCTATGTGTTCGGCACTGTTTTCTAATGCGTCTTTATCGGCTTGAAGGTTCTGGTGAGTTTGAATTAATTGTTCGGGTTCAACGTGATGCTTTCGACTTAACTTTTGTATGCAGTCCAGGCGAGATTCCACTTCGTTCAAACGCGCAGGGTTACCGCTGAAATCTAAATGTCGCAACTCTGCCACGGCTTCGTCAATTTGAATGCTTGCGCTACGCAAGAGTTCTATGATGCTTGTAAATTGAGGTGAGATTTCATGTGCTGCTGAGAGTAATTGAATGCATTGGGCAATTGTCGCTTCAGTGTTACTTTCATTTGTTGAAAGTAGGTTAAGTGAGTCATTGGTATTGATTGACAGTTGGCCGCAGTGGTGCAGTTGTTTGTGTTCAGCGTGCAGTGAGTCGATTTCACCTGGTTGTAGATTTAATTCATTTAGCTCTTCGAGTTGGTATTGAATGAATTCAAGTTGGTTTGTGCTGTCGGCACAACGTTTCTGTAATGCGGTCAGCTCGTCTTTCGTTTTTTTCCAGTCGTCAAAGAGCGACCGGGTGCCTTGAGCGAGTTTGTCGTGACCTGCATATTGATCGACGAGCTCGCGTTGTTCGTGTGATTTAAGTAGCGCTTGGTGTGCGTGTTGACCGTGAATGCTCAGCAAAAGTGTGCTGAGTTCACGTAATAGTTTGGCGGCGCACGGTGTGCCGTTAATTGTATAACGGGAGCGACCTTCGCTATTTAATACCCGGCGAATGATGCAGTCACCTTCGTCATCTAGGTCGTGTGCTTCTAACCAGGCTTGCGCATCAGCGATTTGGCTGAATGCTAGCGTTACTTCACATTTGTCGGCGCCGGGATAAATAGAGTGTGCATTTGCGCGTTCGCCGAGCGCGAATTCAATGGCGTCAATGACAATGGATTTTCCTGAGCCGGTTTCCCCAGTGATTACTGTCATTTGATTGTGAAAATCCAAAGAAAGTTTATCGATGATGGTAAAATTTTTAATGGTAATATGATCTAACACGATTAATCCTCGTCAGCGTCATGATAATTCTTTTTGCCCCAATGTAGTTTGCTGCGAAGCGCATCATAGTAATCATAATCCAATGGATGAATAATGCGTAAATGTTCTTGTTTTTTTCGGATGTGAATTAAGCTCCCGGGTGTAATGTCGGTGTAACCGCGGCTATCACAGGAGATGCGGGGTATCGTGTCATTGTCTTCTAAAATCACAATGTTAATATCATGTTCTGCATCTATCACAATAGGGCGCGAGTGTAGGCTATGTGGAAACATCGGAACAATGACGATGGCGTTTAACTCAGGGTGTACGATGGGTCCGCCGCCTGAGAGTGCATAAGCGGTTGACCCAGTTGGCGTTGCGATGATTAATCCATCAGAACGTTCATTACACATGAACTGATCATCAATATAAATTTCAAATTCAATAATGTGTGGAATGGGGCCGGGCAATAACGCAATTTCATTGAGCGCACTTTGACTGCTTAATCCTTCGTTTTCAAAACGAATGTCTGCATCAAGCAAAAAGCGTTTTTCCTCGTAATATTCGCCTGCCAATATTTTCGTGAGTTTATGCTCTAAGTCAGCCGGGCTGATGTCGGTTAAGAAGCCTAAGCGTCCGCGATTGATGCCTAATACCGGTGTGTTGTGATCTACAACGGCATGTGCGGCGTTTAAGAGACTGCCATCACCGCCGACGACGATGACCAGTTCACAAGCGCTACCTAGGTTTTCACGTTTGACTTGCTTGCAAGTGTTGGGGCCTAACATTGCTGCTGTTTCTTCTTCAACAACGGTTCTTATATTATTTTTCTTTAAGAACGCAATCAAGGAAGAGAGCGTTTTTTGAACGCCTCTTTTGTGGTATTTTCCAATAACACCGACTGATTGTATGGGTTTTTCCATGGGGATGCTCTCAAAGCTCACTGAATTTATATACAGAGTTAATTTTGGCATCATTAGATGATTCCATCAAGCCAAAGAAGTTGATGGTTGCCCGTAATCTGTCTTATAATTTGGCATATTTGAAATTAAGGCCTAGGGTTAATACATGCTGAGCAAAAGAGCACAAAACTTACTCAACACGTTGGTTGAGCGGTATATCGCAAGTGGGCAACCTGTGGGCTCTAAATCCTTGGTCGATGCTGGTAATCTCTCCTTAAGCCCTGCAACCATCCGTTCAGTCTTGGCTGAGCTTGAAGGGGAAGGCTTTGTTAAATCACCTCACACCTCAGCGGGCCGTATTCCAACGGCGCAAGGCTACCATTTTTTCATTAATCACCTGGTTGCTGCTGAGAATTTTGCGCAATCTGATTTGATTGAGAAGGGGTTCAAACCAAATCAGTCTCCTGCGGACTTGTTTCAAACGGCCTCGTCGCTTTTGTCTGATCTGACTCAGTTTGCAGGTATTGTCACCTTGCCTAAGCGCAATCAAGTGACCTTAGATCACGTGGAATTTTTGACACTCTCCGGCTTGCGCGTGTTGTGTATTTTCGTTTTAAATACCGGGGAAGTGGAAAATCGTGTTATCACAACAAAAAAAGAATACGCGCGTCATGAGCTTGAACAAGCCGCCAATTATTTAAACACGCATTTCACCGGCATGAGTTTGGAAACATTAAGGCATTCCTTAGTTGACGCAATGAAAAAAGATAAATTGCAGTTGGATGATTTGTTGAAATCAGCCTTATATGTTGCAGAAAACTCGATGAGTAAAGAAGACTATCTGCTTGATGGACAGCATAACTTATTAAATACAGATGATGCACAAGATCTCTCAAAGGTGCGTGCTTTATTCGATGCGTTCGCGCATAAGAACGAAATACTCTCAATACTCGATGAGTGTATCGAATCTGAAGGCATACAAATTTTTATTGGGGAAGAGTCAGGTCATGCCGGTTTAGATGATCATAGTCTGGTTGTCTCATCTTATCAGGGCCAAGATAACGTAGTCGGTGTTTTAGGTGTTATCGGCCCAACACGCATGCATTATGAGCGTGTTATCCCTATCGTAAATGTAACGGCGCGGTTGCTAACAGCCGCGTTAAATGAATAGAAGAAACTGGAGAAACTATAATGACAAAAAATAACGATGATGTGTTTGATGA
>DKOI01000111.1 GCA_002469885.1 Legionellales bacterium UBA7366
AAAATAAATTTAGAAAAAGATAAAGAAGGCGCAGCGCTGAAGCCGCACTTTAAAGTG
Organism: Legionellales bacterium UBA7366; assembly: GCA_002469885.1. Taxonomy (GTDB): domain Bacteria; phylum Pseudomonadota; class Gammaproteobacteria; order UBA7366; family UBA7366; genus UBA7366. The sequence continues at coordinate 58 of DKOI01000111.1, forward strand.
GGTTTTAGCTATGCAGACTGTTGGGTTAATGATGCGCGCTTAGTGGTCTTAAATGCCAAAGCGGCCGAAGATAAGGGTGCCGTCATTTTAGTCCGAACCGCTTGCATAAAAGCCGTGAGAGTGGACGGTGCTTGGGAAGTGACAACGAAAGAGCGCGACAGCGGTATTGAAAAAACAATACGTGCAAAAGCATTGGTTAACGCAGCAGGTCCCTGGGTGGGTCAAGTGATTAGTGATGTTGTTGAAACAAAAACAAAGCACCACATTAAAATGGTAAAAGGGTCACACATCGTCATACCCAAGCTCTATGACGGAGATCACGCTTACATATTGCAAAACGCAGATGGTCGCATTGTTTTTGCTATTCCATATGAAAGCAACTTCACCCTTATTGGCACAACGGATATGAACTATACCGCTGATCCACGAAACGTTTCAATCCATGAAAGCGAAAAGGAATACCTCTGCAAGATTATCGGTACCTACTTCAATAAATCAATCACATTGGATGATATCGTCTGGGATTACTCTGGTATCAGACCGCTCTACGATGACGAAAAAGATGATCTTGCGAAAGTCACGCGAGATTATCGCTTTGAAATTGAAGATCACGAAGGCCAAGCACCCCTGCTTTCAATTTTTGGTGGAAAAATCACAACCTATCGCGTACTCGCTGAGAATGCAATCTCAAAGCTAAGTCGTTATTTTCCTCAAGCGACTGGAGAATGGACTGCAACTTCACCATTGCCTGGTGGTGACATTCAGGGCTCTCTCTCTGACTTCCTGGAAAGTATGTCAGTCAAATACCCTTGGCTGCCAAGAGCAATGTTAGATAGAATGAGTTTCGCCTACGGTACCTTGATCGAGAAAATTTTAGAAGGCACTGAAAAACTAGAAGACTTAGGAAAAAGTTTTGAAGGGGTTTTGACTGAAAAGGAAGCGAAATACTTAGTTGATTTTGAATGGGCCCGAAGTGCGGATGATATTTTATGGCGTCGCTCCAAGCTTGGATTGCACACATCCAAAGAAACGCAAGCTGAGTTACAAGATTGGGTGCATCATTATTTAGTGGGATAAACAATGGGTAACACAAGACCCGCGCAATATACGACGCAAGCAGGCTTACAGGTTGAGCGCCTTGTTGAAGCGCACGCTGATCACTCGGCAATTGATACGCTTATTGCGAATCTTGACTCGCGGCGTGGGTTGTTGCTGTCATCGAGTTTTGAATTCCCGGGGCGGTACACGCGATGGGACATTGGCTTCATTAACCCCCCTCTTGAAATAACCACTCGTGCAAATACCTTTTCAATTAAAGCGCTAAATGAACGCGGGGAAGTGTTGCTCTCCTTTTTGGCGGATCATATTGATGATTGCGCACACGCGAAAGATATCAAAAAAACCACCGTTGAAATTAAGGGAAACATTTGCGCCAGAGATAAAGCTTTCGCTGAAGAATTGCGAAGCAGACAGCCTTCAATTTTTTCTTTATTACGACACCTCCTTTCACTCTTTCAAAGCGAAGATGATGCCTACCTTGGTTTGTATGGTGCGTTTGGGTACGACCTGGTTTTTCAATTTGAGCAATTTGAACAGAAGCTTTCAAGAGATGAATCCCAGCGTGATCTTGTCCTTTACATTCCCGATGAAATATTGGCGGTTGATCATCAATCAGGAGTTTCAAAAACGTATCGTTATAACTTTTCATGGAAAGACAACAGCACGCATGAATTACCACGCTCAGGCGCATCTGAATCATTCGTTGACGGAATCGATGAAGGAAATCAATGTGACCACGTTGAAAATGAATTTTCTGCATTAATTGAAAAAGCGAAGAGGTCATTCAAGCGAGGTGACTTATTCGAGGTGGTGCTTTCGCAAACGTTTTCAAGAGGGGCTAAATTCCCCCCTTCGACATTGTTTGCAAACCTTAAAGCATTAAACCCTGCGCCCTATGGTTTCTTAATGAACTTAGGTGAACAAGAATACTTGGTCGGCGCATCGCCTGAAATGTATGTTCGCGCACGCGGCAATCGCATTGAAACCTGCCCTATCTCAGGCACAATTGCTCGAGGCAAAGACGCCATTGAAGATGAGGCGCAAGTATTAGCCTTGCTAAACTCTAACAAAGATCGTTCTGAATTAACCATGTGTACTGACGTCGACCGAAACGACAAGTCACGCGTTTGCCAGCCTGGCAGTGTGCGCGTCATTGGTCGCAGGCAAATCGAAATGTATTCCCGACTCATCCATACCGTGGATCATGTAGAAGGAACGCTCAAGCCTGAATACGATGCTTTAGATGCCTTCTTAGCGCACGCTTGGGTGGTGACTGTGACGGGCGCGCCGAAGCTATGGGCAATGCGGTATATTGAATCTCACGAAAAGGATCCACGCGCTTGGTATGGTGGCGCGGTTGGCTGCATTGGGTTTAACGGTGATATGAACACCGGTCTCACGTTGAGAACCATTCACCTCAAAGATGGCGTTGCTAAAGTCAGAGCAGGTGCAACCCTGCTTTATGATTCCGATCCGGTCTCAGAAGAAAAGGAAACACGTTTAAAAGCATCGGCGATGATGGATGTGGTTGCGGGTTCAAAAAAAGTTAAGCCTAAAATTCCAAGAGATAAAAACACCAAAACTGCGAAGAAAATTCTATTGGTTGACCATGAAGATTCGTTTGTCCACACACTCGGTAACTATTTCAGGCAGCTCGGGGCGGACGTCGTCACGCAGCGTGCGGGGTTTTCAAAAAACGATATCAATTTATCCGACTTTGATCTGATGGTCTTATCACCGGGTCCTGGCACCCCTGCTGATTTTAATACGACGAGAACAATTGAAATGGCGGCGGAACACAAGATTCCAATCTTTGGTGTCTGCCTGGGCATGCAAGCCATTGTCGAATTTTACGGTGGAAAACTGGGTGTGCTAGAAGAACCTATACACGGCAAGCCTTCAAGCATTACAGATGTGACCGCACAGTTGTTTGATGGCTTACCCCCTTCCTTCGAAATAGGCCGTTACCACTCATTATTTGCCGATAATGAAAGCTTCCCAGAAGTGCTAGAGGTGACCGCTAGAACAAAGGATGGTACAATTATGGCGCTTCAGCACAAAGATTTGCCAATCTGGGCGGTGCAGTTTCACCCAGAGTCAATCTTGAGCTTACAGGGAAATGTAGGCTTATTAATGATAGAGAATGTTATTAAACACTTGTAAGGAGTCTACATGCCTAAAGATAAAGCGCGCGAACCTATGCATTTAACAACGAAAATTTTTATCGGCATGGCTGTCGGTATTATTTTCGGGATGATATGCAACTCTCTTCCAACCAACGCTTTCATTGATGACTACTTATTAGAAATTATTACAGTGGGCGGGCAGATATTTTTAATCATTATCAAAATGCTGGTTGTCCCCATTGTGTTGGTCTCTCTGGTGTGCGGCACCTGTCATTTAAAAAATGGCGCGCAGCTCGGTAAACTCGCTATCAAAACGTTAACCCTCTACATCCTCACGACAGCACTGGCTATTATGGTCGCATTATTTTTTGCCTCCCTCTTTGGGATTGGTGATGGTGCACACTTAACTGCTGTCACTAATTTTTCGGTAGAGGCTGCGCCTAGCTTTAAAGAAGTGATCTTAGATATGTTTCCTGATAATCCTTTTGCGGCGCTATCAGAAGGCAACATGTTGCAAATCATTATTTTCGCTGTATTAATCGGTGGCGCTATATCAGTATCAGGCCGCTCTGGAAAATACATCGCCAGCTTCTTCACACACTTTAATGAAGTCTTGATGATGCTCATCAAGATCATCATGAACCTAGCGCCTTACGGCATTTTTTGCCTTATCGCCTCACTGTTCGCGCGCATGGGTTTTAGCTTGATAGGACACCTCTTTAGCTACTTCATCACCATCATCTTCGTGCTGGCCTTCCAGTGGGCAATTGTCTATGGCGCAATGGTGCGAGTCCTTGCAAATTTAAACCCAATATTGTTCTTCAAGAAAATGTATTCCGCGATGTTGTTTGCCTTCAGCATCTCAAGCTCAAGCGCCTCCATTCCTGTTGTGCTTGAAACCTGCGAGAAAAAATTAGGCGTTAAAAACTCGGTTGCTTCTTTCGTGGTGCCGCTTGGCGCCACGATTAACATGGATGGTACGGCTATCATGCAAGGCGTTGCAACGGTATTCATTGCGAACGTATACGGTATACATCTCGGGTTCACAGGCTATATCACGGTTGTCGCAATGGCGACACTTGCCTCGATCGGCACGGCGGGTGTCCCAGGCATCGGCATGATCACCTTAGCGATGGTCTTACAACAAGTCGGTTTGCCTGTAGAAGGTATCGGACTGATCATCGGTGTTGATCGCCTGCTCGACATGATACGAACTGCGGTTAACGTCAGTGGTGATTGCGCGGTTGCCTGCGTTGTTGGTAAGAGTGAAAACGAATTTAACGAAAAGATATTTAATGATCCCAATGCGGATGTGGTTTAAGAGGATAATAATGAAAGCTGATATTTTTACACAATTAAAAAATGATACGCAAGAACTGAAAGAAACTGGACTCTACAAAGCGGAAAGAAAAATCATTTCGCCTCAGCAAATGAATATTGAAGTTGAAGGTGGGCAGCACGTATTAAATTTTTGTGCGAACAACTACTTAGGCTTGTCTGACAATAAAGACCTTATTGCCACTGGTCAAAAAGCGCTTGATGAGCACGGTTACGGCATGTCGTCAGTGCGCTTTATTTGCGGCACGCAAGACATCCATAAAGAACTGGAGTCTCGCATCAGCGCCTTTCTCGGTATGGAAGACACCATACTCTACTCTTCTTGCTTTGATGCTAACGCAGGCTTGTTTGAAACTTTGCTCGGCCCTGAAGATGCAATCATCAGCGATGCGCTAAATCATGCCAGCATTATTGATGGCGTTAGGCTCTGTAAGGCTAAACGCTTTCGTTACGCCAATAACGACATGACTGATCTTGAAGAAAAACTCAAATCAGCTAAAGACGCCCGCTATAGAATCATCGCAACTGACGGTGTTTTTTCAATGGATGGCATTATTGCAAACCTAAAAGGGATCTGTGATCTTGCTGATAAATACGATGCGCTTGTCATGGTTGACGATTCTCACGCAGTCGGTTTTACTGGTGAGTATGGTCGTGGCACACACGAGCACTGCGATGTTATGGGTCGTGTTGATATTGTCACCGGCACATTAGGCAAAGCACTTGGTGGCGCATCTGGTGGGTTCACCAGTGCACGAAAAGAAATTGTTGAATGGTTACGCCAGCGCTCACGCCCTTACCTTTTCTCAAATGCCTTAGCGCCTGTGATCACGGCAACCTCGATCAAAGTGATCGACATGCTTGAAAGCAGCAATTCGCTACTTGAAACCTTGCGTGAGAATAGCGCCTATTTTCGTGAAAAAATGCAAGCCCTCGGCTTTGATTTGGTTCCAGGCAGCCACCCCATCATTCCAGTCATGTTGGGTGACGCAAAACTGGCATCAACATTTGCTGACGAGCTATTAAAAGAAGGCGTTTATGTTATCGGGTTTTCTTTCCCGGTAGTGCCAAAAGGACAGGCGCGTATTCGAACTCAAATGTCAGCTGCTCACACTAAGGCGCAAATCGACAAAGCTGTTGCTGCGTTTGAAAAGGTGGGCCTGAAGCTAGGCGTTATTAAAGACATAACCGTTTAAAGCGAGAATCTTATGAAAGCATTAATGAAGACAAAGCCTGAAGTTGGTATTTGGATGGCAGATGTCCCTGTGCCTGAAGTTGGGCCAAATGATGTCAAGGTTAAGATAAAGAAAACTGCAATTTGCGGCACTGATATCCACATCTATAACTGGGATGGTTTTGCTCGAAACGTTGTCCCTGTGCCATTAGTTACGGGGCATGAGTTTGTAGGTGAAATTGTTGAGATGGGTTCCAAGGTGAATGGCTTTGAAATAGGCGCTCGGGTTTCTGGCGAAGGTCACATTGCTTGTCGTGTTTGTCGAAACTGCCGAGGCGGCTACGAACACTTGTGCAAAGACACTGTTAGTGTTGGCGTGACCCGTCAAGGTGCATTTTCTGAATATTTAGTTATACCCGCTGTGAACGCATACCCAATTCCAGATGATGTCAGTGATAACGAAGCCTCAGTGCTTGACCCGTTAGGAAATGCTGTCCATACCGCCCTTTCATATGATTTGGCAGGAGAAGATGTGTTGATCACAGGCGCAGGGCCTGTGGGTCTAATGTCTGCTGTTGTTGCAAAACATGTTGGTGCACGACACGTTGTGATTACCGATGTGAACGACTACCGACTTGGGTTAGCGAAAAATCTCGGAATTGAAAACGCAATAAATGTTGAAAACGAATCCATCCCTGATGTCATGAAAAAATTAAAAATGACAGAAGGCTTTGACGTGGGTCTTGAAATGTCGGGTAATCCGCATGCGTTTAATTCAATGCTGGAATCGATGTGTTATGGCGGCAAGCTTGCGTTACTGGGCTTTCTACCCGAATCAACTCGCATTGATTGGCATAAATTGATTTTTAAGGGGCTTTTCATTAAAGGAATTTACGGTCGAGAAATGTATGAAACCTGGTATAAAATGATTGCGATGCTACAAAGTGGTTTGGATATCAAGCCTGCTATCACGCACGAATATCATATCGATGATTTTCAAGAAGCCTTTGAAATGATGCGCGGCGGGAAAACAGGTAAGGTGATTTTGAACTGGGATTAATATCTCAGTTTGCACCATCTACTCCATAGCGGAAAGATCGATTTCAACAGATTTTAGTTTTTCTTTTCGCTCCTCGAGAGTTTCACTCCAAAATAGCCAGTAGAAGCTATTGTTTTGAATTTGAAATATCTGCGCATTGCTTAAATTCGTTGTTGGTACAATTACCGGCGGTAGTGTCTGAAAATCTAAGTACGGATAAGTTTGGCCTTCATTCATTTTCCAAACCCCATCAAATTCCCAGCCAGCAAAGGTTGATTGCCTTTGCATCTGCGCGGTGCTTCTTGCGCTCACTTCGCTTGGGTCAAATCCGGCTCCATCACCCACACCTATTGATATCTCGGAAGACTGTGCATCCCAGTAGAGCCCTGTTAATACACCACTCGTGTACTCACCAATGAGTCCGCCTGTTTTTGAATCTCCCTGAACAATTCCTGTAGAGTAAGCGTTTTTAACGCTCAAAGAAATTGTTTGGCCAATCAAGCCACCAATTGAACCCTCCCCAAAGCATACGCATTCTCAATGGTCGTATTAAATAAATCCGCTCCAACTAAGCCTCCTACAAAATCTTTCCCTAGAACATCGCCAGTAGCGTATGAGCGACTAACGGAGCTATCCGATTTATTGACTCCGACCAATCCCCCAACATTGTTAGCGGTTTCAGCAACAATAGAGCCGGTAGAAAAAGAATCTGTGATGCTGCCGTTATCATTATTACCGACTAAACCGCCTAAATCTATTGGAAGACCGCCAGCTGTAGGTGTAGAAATGGTGATGGAGCCCGTTGCGTGAGAGCCTGTAATCGCCCCATATAGATTGAGCCCCACTAACCCGCCGACCTGTTTTCTTCCCTCAACAGAGGCTGTTGAATGAGAATCTGAAATATAACTACCCTCGCTTTTACCGACCAATCCACCTACATTAGCGAGCGAGCCCAGCACGCTACCACTTACTGATGAGCCCGTAATGATTGAACCGTTAATTGCATACCCAACCAAACCGCCAATATTATTTATGGCCGGGTAATAAAGTGGAATACCACTGGTTTCCACACCGTTCACAACAACATCAGTAGCTGTCGAGTTAGTGATAGATGATTTATTATCTAAATACCCTACGAGGCCGCCAATATTAGCCTTAATAGTGTTTGCTAAATATATCATTTTAACGCTACCACTCACATCAGAATCAATAATTTGTGCGCCATCAGCTCTTCCGACCAAGAGACCAAAGTCATATGCGTTATCCTGGGGTATAGATTCAACACTCCCAGTAGAGCTTGCATTTTTAATGATGGTTTCTGAGTGCGCATAACCCACTAACGCACCTAATTGAAAATTTCCTTTAATGTCACTGTCGACTAAATTGATGTTTTCAATTATGGCGCCTGAAGTGTGTCCAAATAAACCCACCCCGGAAGTACTGGGAATAGAAATGTTGAGTGAAGATATTGTAAAATTTTGCCCATCAAAATTTCCAGTAAAATGATCAGACTGATCTCCGATTGGGGTAAAACCAGCACTACTTGCATCAATATCAGCACCTAGAGCAAAGTTTTTGTCAAGATATAACGGGTTATCCATTGCTTGCAAGTTTGAAAGAGTATTAACAAGCATGTAATCCGTCAGCGAACCTGTACCTATAATTTTTTCTGAAAAGCTATCAGGCGTTCCAAATGATTCAGGGTTGTAATAAACTTTAACATCACCGATAGAATCGACCTCGCCTGAAGAGTTAAATTCTAAGGTGCCCACACCATCGCCATTGAAATCGGCACGCAGCACCAAATCTGCAGATCCAGAATTTTTCAGCGTGACGCCATCGGCTATCTCGATGTTGTTTATTGCATTTAAGGTTAGTACGTTATTGTACGAATAACTCAAATCGGTTGAGAGAATAATATTTCCAGCATCACCTCCGCTGCTTCCGGTTTGGATTATAACATCACCGCTCTCTAGCGCATCGACAATCAAGCTTGCATTGATTTCTGAAATGGCAGCCGAACTTTCAAAGGGGCTCCCGCCTGTATTTATCCCGCCAGCTAAGACAATTTCAAGATCATAAGGATCGAGCAACCATGTGCCGCCCTTGCCATTCGCGCTAGAGACATCCGCACTGTTTGTTGCATTCAACACGGCTTTACCTGAAGTCTCCACAAAACCGCCGTCACCTGTTTCACCCAATGCGCGTGCTAGGGCATCACCGTGAAATGCGGTATATCCGTCAGACCAAACAATAATTTTACCTGCATCACCTGAGTGCGCGTCTGCAATTAAGTCCGCCTCAACTCCAATATATGTGCTTTTTGCTGTTGGGGTATCACCTTCGCCTTTGTAATCACCGCCCACGAGGATTTCACCCCCGCGCGACTTGCCGCTCACATCAATTTTACCGTGATCAAATAAGCCGACGAGCTCACCCAGGAGGTGAATGCGACCGCCGGTCTCGTTCTTACTTACACCTTTTGCGCTGAGTTCTCCACGCACATCAATTAAGCTACTGTTTCCGCCACTAAGCACAATAACACCATCTTGCATATTTACCGTATCTGCGTGAACTGCGCCAGTCATGTTAATCACATTATTAATAACGCCCTCGGCTTGATCAACGGTTAAAAATACGCGCCCACCATCAGCGTATATTTGTCCATCGTGCGAGGCAACTGCTTTACGTTGCAGTAACTCATCACTCACTGCAAAGTTAATTGTATCATTCCCATAAACATCCAAAACAAACGTTGGGTTTGACCCCAGCACAACTGTTGCAATTTGCGCGTAAATATACCCTACGTTTTCAACGTCGTGAGAAAGCAGCGCGGCCAAGCTGCTAACACGAAGCTCACCGGCATTTTTAACAAAGCCGTCGTGATTCCCAGAAAATTTTTCAAATTCATAGTTTGCGTTCATAAAATTTTCGGTAGCAATGTTGTAAGTTGAGGCCAGGACACCAGCAACATTCACTTTTGAACTTGAGTGAAAATGAACACCTTCAGGGTTCAAAATCCAAACATGGCCATTCGCATTGATCTTTCCGTAAATTTGTGAGGCACCCAGTACTCCTGAAACACGGTTCAATGTGATTGAGCTGGAATCAGGTTGGATAAAATTAACGGTTTCATTCTCATAGACATTAAATTCCTTCCAATTAATAGAGGCGGCTTGAAGTTTGGGTGATGGTTGTTGTGAGAGAGTCAGGGTGAGCAATGGTTGCCACACCATCGTCAACGATACCTTCGGCGGGCGTGGCGAGAGCCGAGGTGTAGAGAAACAGGCTGAGAAGCAAACTGCTGAGTTTGATTGCCGGGCAACAACCAATGCCCGAATGCTTTATTATAACCTTCCTCATAATCGCCTCTATACTTATTGTTTATACAATAAGTATAGGATATGTGCTGGACTTTTCCAGGAAATAGGAAATTACAAGCCCAATAAAATCAACCCGTTAACATTATTTTTACGACTTAAGAAGAAAGCTAATGAGCGGGTCTTGCAAGTAATTGAATCACGATAAGGCTTTACGGCTAAGTACCCCGTCAATCGTGAGGTGATAATAACCCTAAGGGGTCGGTGCGTCTTCCCGGCCTCCGAGCCGGGGCCCATAAGATTAAAGATAGGTCCCCGATCGAGCCGGGGATGACGGGAGTTCTGGATCTAGTTCGGGCTGACCGAAGCTTTGAGTCAACTCCGATATGAGGAAACAGCAACCTCCCCCTCTTGAGCCAGCACCCGCTCAACGTTTTTTACCGCTTTTCTATAACAGCGACCAAGGTTGTTACCGGCCGCTGGATCAGGAAAGCAATTAAATTGATCCTTGTAATGAGCCTGGTGATAAAGCAGCTCTTTAAAATGCCGGACCAAGCGCCACCCATCACCGTGTTCAAAATCCATCTCTTGAGTTTTTTCTTCTGATTGTCTGGCTAGGTATGCTTTAGTGCTAGCAAAGACATCAGCCTCAATTTTTTTTATTATACCGGCTTTTCTTTCTGTATCCTTCTCGCTTCTTAACGCCTTTAAGGAGTTGTAAAATTTGACGCTTTTATTGTGGCTCCCCGCCATAAAGGTTTTGGCTCTAACGTTAAAAGCAATGTTTTTTTTCTCTGGAGGATTTTCCTTTGCATCTAAATTAACGTTGTTGGTTTTAAAAAACGTATTGGGGATTGCTGCATAATCAACCTCGGGCCCAAGGTTGCACTCCTCGCGATCGTAAATCATTTTTTGATAAAAAACGGCAAGGTACGCTAAGGCAGGTATTGGCAACAAATAGTTCTGAGCAATACCAAGAAAACTGCCATCACCTTCTGTTACCAGTCGATAAATAAATCTCGGCAGAACAGCAAAAACAAAAATAGCACTCATGGCCAGAAATGATTGCGATAAAGCCAGATTCCCCGATCTTTCAACCTCACGCCTTGATTCGTGAAGCAGTGATTCAGCGCCAGGAGTATCACCATTCCTTCTTAAATTTTCCGCCTCTAGCTTCAACCTCCTCGCGCCTCTTAAGTGGGTAGATATTTTTTGACGCTCATGAGTAGGAAATAAAGCGGGTGGCGAAGCTATTCTCGGATGTAAATAATGCATAGGCACTCTAACCATCATTGACACAATAACTATCGACCAATGCCAGCTGCTTTCACCCCCACTCTCAGCAATCTCTTCTCGGGTCTTATAGCTAAGACAGTTGGTTAACTCACCTAACAAATAAAAAGGAGCTCCCAATAAGGTTGATTTTTGCTCTTCAATCACCTCGATACCGCAAATATTCGCTCGAGAAACTGTTGGGCGTGAACGGTAAAATTCATCGGAGGCTTCTGCGTGCGCGCCCCAGGCAGTCATGCTTAGCGTGTAGGTAGATACGCCAATAAAAAGCGTTAAAAGATCAGTATCAGTTAGCCAAGACAGGGCCGCAGAGAGAAGCAGCATTCTCGCTCCAAAAACAAGTATCTCAACAGGTAGGCCATCCGTTAAAAAAGTAATACCACTTTCATGCGCCTTATCAGGCAATATAGAGAAATCATTGCGGACCACGCTAGCAGGGGAAGTGATAGGCATCGCTGTGAAGTGATATAGCCATAACGGATAATACAACAGAGACATTAGCCCAGCCGCCGCAGGGCTTATTTGCCCTATGTTAATTGAGGAATCCATGATCAAGCGAGGCAAAAATTCGGTGAAGAGTATCAGTGCATTTAAAGGGTTGTAGGATGATGGCCAAAAAACACCCCGCCCAATAGAGTCTAGGCCAACAGCCTGGCGATCATTAAATGACTCCCTATAATATCGGCTATTCCATCCAAGACTGCCTTGTAAATTCTTAAACTTTTTCGCATGCAATATTTCATTAATAATTGCGCTGTTAGTGCCTCGCTTTACCAAGGAAAATCCGAGCCTATTCGGATTGGGTCTTCCTTTTTCCGTGCTTGACTGTTGCCAAAAATCTCCCCTAGGGTAGTTTGCTTCAACGCCCTTTCTAGCAGAGTGAATATTTGGAAAAATTCCAGCCTCTACGAGTAGCTCAAGCGAGCGATAGTAAGTGGTGTAATCCTCCTCATAATTCGCTGCGAATGACTTTAAAGCGAAGGGAGCATCAACGAGACTTTCTTGTGGCCTATTTTTATTAATGAGCGTAAAAGGTGAGAACTTCGATTGCTTAATTCGAACATGTAAACCGATATCACCAACCGATCCGTGAAAATCAAGCTTCGGCTCTGGGGTTATAAGTGTGCATTGATGCCCATTAAAATGCATATCGATTTGCGTCTTAAGGAGCTGCGTTACACTTTTTGTATAATGCCGACTAACGACTAAAGGATCTCCAAACTCAAGAAGCTGGAAGGCTTTAAACTTTTTCCACCCATCTTCCCCTCTTAATGATTCCGGGTCAATCCGGCAGCCATTGAACGTGATGTTTTTATTTTCAAGGATATCATTAAACAGGATCCGATCATCCGGTTGAACCCACGTATCTAACATCTGATTTCTTGCAGTAATATACGCATCGTCATTTTTGCGCTTAGCATCAAAGGGAGGAATCGCTTTAGGGCCAATTAAAAGTCGCCTTCCATGCAGGCGCCAATCTTCAGTGCCTTCTTCACCCCTTTCTATGTAACTAAAATTTTGATCAGATTCCAGCTTGCTAATATTGGGTAGCGTATTATCTTCTAGGCGATATGAATACATGATGGTCCCTGCGTTATTATTTTATGCTTTTGTATTCTAAACAATTTATGGTTTTTAGGCAAAAAAAATAGAGACTTCATCCACGCAAGAGTGATTTACGACGAAAGAATCCATCAATTTGTGACTTGTATTTACAATATTGATATCCTCGAATGGGGCGTGCTACTCTTTAAGCTTAAGATTACGATTACGATCAATACACTAGGGTAGTAAGTATGAAAACAGTCAAACAGTCAAATTATCGTTATATTATCATTGCGTTACTGTTTTTTATCACTGTTGCAAACTATGTAGATAGGGAATCGATTAGTTATGCTGTCGATATTTTTCAGGGTTCGTTTCAACTTGATGATACTCAAATCGGTTTCATTCTAGGGGCGTTTGGTATTGGGTATGCGTTTACCACTTTTTTAGGCGGTGTTGCCGCTGATCGATTTGGTCCAAGATTAACCTTATCGGCCTCAGTATTCTTTTGGTCTTTAGCGATGATTTTTTCAGGATTCATCATGGGTTTTTGGCTGGCATTTTCAATGCGTGTTTTATTGGGGCTGGCAGAAGGGCCAAATTTTCCGGCAATGACGCGAGCCGTTTCTGATTGGCTTCCTGAGTCGGAACGTATGCGCGCGCTCTCATACGCCTTAATGTCAGTGCCGATTGCGCTTGCGATAGGCGGCCCGATTGTGTCACAGTTAATTGCGCATTATTCATGGCGCACAATGTTTTATATTCTAGGCGTGACAGCTTTACTCTGGGTTCCGTTATGGTGGTGTTTATTTCGCAACAAACCCAGTGAGTCCGCTCATGTTAACGATGCTGAGTTAGCGTTAATTAACGCGAAGTCCGAATTGGTTCAAGCTAATCAAAAGCAATCGAGCTACAGAGAGATACTTACAAATCCAACACTACTTTCAAATAACTGGGCTTTTTTTGTGTTTGGGTATTACTTGTTTTTCTTTATGGGATGGTTACCCACCTATCTCACACACGAGTATCACATCACATTGCTCAAAGTCGGTTTGTTCACGGTATTACCCTGGACATTAGCGGCGTTAATGATGTGTGGCGCAGGGTGTTTGTCAGACCATCTTTACAATAAAACTAAGAGTATTCGCATTTCAAGGTCATACTTTATTATGATCAGCCAG
>DKOI01000114.1 GCA_002469885.1 Legionellales bacterium UBA7366
TTTCTATGTCTTCAATCAGTTCGTCATCGATAACTTTTTTGCCGAGTATGACGGAGCTGATGCCTTCAACTAATGTGCCGCGTGTTTTCTTGAGCCCATCTTGCAGGCGCGCGAAAAACCCTTTTTTCTTGGGTGGATTTTGGTCATCTTTTTTGCTATTGTTGTCTTTATCTTTGCGGAATTTAAACATCGTGTTGACCCTTGTGTCGTGGGGCACAAGTATCGCTAAATTAGAGGTTTTTTGCAACTATGGCACATAAAGAGTCCAACACAATTCGTATAATTTCTGGAAAATTTCGCTCGAGGCGTTTGCCGTTTCCTGATGCAAAAGGCTTGCGTCCAACGCCGGATCGCGTGCGGGAAACACTTTTCAATTGGTTGCAAAAAGATATTCACTCAGCAGTCTGTCTCGATTTATTTGCTGGCAGTGGCGCGCTAGGCTTTGAAGCCTTGTCGCGGGGCGCAGCTCGGGTTGTCATGGTTGATTCCTCGCCTGTGGTGGTGAAGCAGCTAGAAGAAAATACCCGCTTGTTGGATATTTCAGATGTTGCTATCATTGAAAAAGATGTTTCGGTGTCTTGGCCCACATTTCAAGAGCGGTTTTCAGTTGTTTTTCTTGATCCTCCTTTTAAAGCTAATTTATTAGGGACGTGTTTTCAAAAATTACAAACCTGTCTTTTACCCGATGCGTTGATCTATGTTGAAATGGACAGTGCTGACAGCTTGCCAGAGTTACCTGAACATTGGTCAGTATTAAAGGAAAAAAAAGCCGGAGCGGTGTCTTACTATTTATTACGTGCGAGTGTTGAATGAGCGTTAAAAACCTACCTTTATTTTTATCTATACTTGTTGCGTTGGCCACCATGGGTCAAATAGCATCCGATCTATATCTACCTTCTTTGCCTCACCTGATCGGTGAGTTAAATGGGACAGATACCTTAGGACAGTTATCTGTTGCTTACTATATTGGCGGGTTTACGATTGCCCAGCTTATCTATGGCCCTATCTCTGATGGCATTGGTCGACGTTATCCATTAATTTTTGGTATCACGCTTTACATGATGGCGACAATTGGGTGCGCGTTATCAACTAACATTTATGTCTTCATTCTCTTTCGCCTATTGCAAGGCTTAGGATCAGGTGCAGCGGTGACCTTGTCACGCTCGATGTTGCGCGATTCCTTTAACCAAGAGCAGTTAGCCCGTTATGCTTCGTTTATGGCGATATTTGCAGTAGCCATGATGGCGAGTGCGCCGATGCTTGGTGGTTACTTTCAGCATTATTTTGGTTGGCGCTTTGGATTTTATGTGTTGTTTGTTTATGGCGTGTTGATGCTTTCCCTTGTGTATTGCTTTGTAGCAGAGACAAACCAGCACAAGCATCCTGATAATTTGCGCATCTCAGTGTTAATGAAAAACATGAAGAGCGTATTCACTAGTCCCGTGTTTTTAGGGGGAGCGCTGATATCTGCATTGTCTTACTCGGGACTTTTGGCATGGTTAACAGCGGGTCCTTTTATTATTCAAGATTCCTTGGGTTATTCCCCGATTGCCTTTGGATGGATGGCCTTCGGTGTCGCGGTGACATTTTGTTTTACGTCTTATTTAAATGCTCGGCTTATCGGTCGCTTTTCATTTCATACGTTGGTGAAAATAGGCCTTTCAATAATGTTATCGGCAGCGTCGGTCATGTTTATTTTGTATATGATGGGTTTCACGAGTGCGTACGCCATTATTATACCGATGGGTGTTTACAGTATGAGTACGGCATTCACATTCGCTAACTGTTTTGCCGTTGCTTTTGAACCGTTTCCTAAGATCGCGGGCATTGCCACTGCAGTGTATAGCTTTATTCAATTATCAGGTGGATTTGTATCTTCATCAGTGATGTCGTATTTGCACGATACTAATCAATTTCCGTTGGCGAGCTGGTTATTGGTAACCAGTTTGATTTGTGTGTTTATTAAGAAAGTGTTGTTGAAATAAATAAGGGGTTTTTTAGTGGCTCGTATTACAGATGATGTTCGAATTTCAAGTTTACAGGAGTTCGTCGCACCCGAGGTGTTGATTGATGCGCGTCCTTTGTCAGAATCGGCAACTAAAATGATTATCTCGATGCGACGAGGCATCAGCGATATTGTGCACGGGCGTGATGATCGCTTAGTTGTCATTGTCGGTCCGTGTTCGATTCATGATGTGAAAGCAGCAAAGGAATATGCTGAGCGCTTGTCTGTTTTGCAAGATCGGTTTAAAGACGAGCTGCTTATTGTGATGCGCGTTTATTTTGAAAAACCCCGCACATCGATTGGCTGGAAAGGGTTAATTAACGATCCGCACTTGGATAATAGTTTTGATATTAATTTCGGCTTGAAAACTGCTAGAAACTTACTGGTTGATTTGGCTGAAATGGGGTTGCCTACGGCTGTTGAATTCTTAGATACCATCACGCCGCAATATTTATGCGACACGATTTCTTGGGGCGCTATTGGCGCACGCACAACGGAGAGTCAAATACACCGTGAATTGTCATCAGGATTGTCGATGCCAATCGGCTTTAAAAATGGCACGGACGGTAATGTGAAGAATGCTGTTGATGCCATCGTGGCGGCCAGTCACCCGCATCATTTTTTGAGTGTGACCAAAGAAGGTAATACGGCGATTGTGACGACCATCGGAAACCCTGACGGACATATTATTCTTCGTGGTTCTAGCAGTGGCACTAACTACGATGACAAGTCGATTGTCGACACCAGTAAAGCATTGAGTCGTGTCAAGATAAACGCAAAAGTGATGATTGATTGCAGTCATGGGAACAGCCAGAAAGATCATACCCGACAACGCTTAGTTGTTCAGTCAGTTTGTCAGCAAGTTTCGACAGGGTCTAATCTTGTGATGGGCGTGATGATTGAAAGTCATATCAATGCCGGGAATCAAGCGTTGGTGCCGGGTAGGGAATTGAAGTACGGTGTGAGCATTACGGATGCGTGCGTCGATTTTCAAGAGACAGAAGTGTTGTTGAATGATTTATATTCTGCAGTTACGGCTAGACGACAAATTGAAAATGATACGGATACTCTCGCGCAATTTAGGCATAAAATTGATGAGATCGACAAAACGGTCGAGTCACTTATTCTCGAGCGAGCTCGACAAGCGATGGAAGTGGCTAAAGTCAAAAAATCAGAAGAGGGCAATGCAACCATGTATCGCCCTGAGCGTGAACAAGCAATTTTGCGTAAAGTGTTAGAGCGCAATGATGGGCCAATCTCAGATGGCAATATGGAAGAAATCTTTCGCCTTATTATGTCAGCCTGCTTAGATGTGGAGAAGTAATCATGAGAATTGGCATTCAAGGTATCCCAGGGTCGTTCTCAGAAATTGCGGCAAAAACCTATTTTCATGACGGTGAATTTGAGTGGGTTTATCTTGAGACGTCTTTTAACGTCTGTGATGCGTTACAAAACAAGGCAGTGGATCGGGGCGTTATCGCGCTTGAGAACTCGATTGGTGGAATGGTTGCAGAGACGGAAACAGCCTTGGGCGAAATTCCGTGCAGCATTTTAGATGAAGTGACGATTCCCATCGTGCAGTGCTTGATGGTAAGAAAAGGGGTTTCCCTAGGTTCTGTTAAGGCGGTGCATTCACATAAGCAGGCGTTAAAACAAAGCGGTTATTTTTTAACGGAAAATTTACCAGAAGCCGAACGGGTGCTTGAAGACGATACCGCACTTTGTGCAAAACGACTCAGTGAAGGTGAGTTGCCTGAAACAGCCGCTGTGATTGGTAATGCCGCGTGTGCGGATCTCTATGGTTTACACATCCTCAAAAAAGGCGTTCAATCAACGGATGACAATAATACGCGATTTTTGATTGTTTCGTTTTCGCGTGATTAAACCCGATTAAGCCCCACCGGTTCACTTTGTTCTGGCGGTTTCATATTCATTCGACACGTTCTCACTTCAGCGTATGACGAGAAAGCGCCAAACAGTGTGGAGAGCCCATAAACGCAGGCTTTCTCTGACGTGGAAAGGTTTCCTTTCGAGAGTATGTCAACAACAAACGCAATAGGGCCTGCAACGTTGCCAGTGTGTGAAACAAAGTCGAATAGTAGAGCCGTTTTTTGCATTAGGTGAAGTGACTGCCCTGTGTTGGCCTCAGTATCTACGTTCGGTCCTTTTGGTGTTTGGTGATTAACATTGAGTTGCCAGTGGGAATACGTAGCGCCAGTCGCCGTGCAGGCCGCACCTAACCCGCCGAATATAATGGCTGCAGTGGAAAGCGAGAGCGCATTGTTTTCGTGTTGATTGCCGGCAGCGAGTTCCATTAAGCTGGCGAGCCAGTAAAAGTCGCTAATTGCGCTTTTAATTATTTCACCTGCGCCGTTGAGATAGGTTAGCAAGTCGGCTTTCGGTTCAGTTGCTTCATCAGTTTGTGCCGGCCTGGAAGGCAGAGCGTTGATCATGTTGATATAAAGCGTTCGTATTTCCGCAGTCGAGGTAAGAAAACCAAGAGCGGTGGCAACAGCGTATGTGATTGCCTCATTTTGGGTTGATAGATTGTTTTTTTCGACTAGGTAGACGACGAATGCGATGGGGCCAGCAAAATCTCCCGTGTGCGATACCCAGGAGCAACCCAAGGCAAAGTGCTGGCAGTGAGTCAACGATGCTTGTTCTTCTTCTAGGTCGAGTTGATTGTAGCCTTCAGTTTGTGTATTGGAATTATTGCCCTGGTGCTCAAGGTTGAGTTTTCCGTTGGAGTAAGCTGTTCCAATCGCAGTAAAAATTGCGATTGATACCCCAAAGGCGATGGCGCCAAAAGATAAGGATAAAGTGTTATCTTTATTGTCATCATTCAGCCCAAGTTCAATAAAGCTCGCTAGCCAATAGGAGTCACTGATTAAGCTGGTAATAAGATTACTTACGGCTGTGAGTTTAGTCCAGCAATCGGTATGTTTGTGTCCATGTCCGTGCGAATGTCCATGTCCGTGCGAATGTCCATGTCCGTGAGAATGCGCGTGTTTTTGTTTTTCTGGCGTTGCCATAATTACCTTCCATCGGTTAGACGAGCTGCAATATAAAATCCCACTGTGATTTTTCAACAGGCGTAATGGATAAACGATTGCCCTTACGTAATATGAGCATTTCTTCGAGTTCAGGATACGTTTTTAATTCATGCAAACTAATCACATCGTTAAATTTCTTTTTAAATTTAACATCCACTAAAATCCAACGTGGATTTTCCTGCGTGCTTTTCGGATCATAGTAATTGCTGTTTTCGTCAAATTGGGTAAAGTCAGGGTAGGCTTCTTTGTTGATTTCCATGATGCCAACAATGCCAGGCACTTTGCAGTTGGAGTGATAAAAGAAAGCTAAGTCACCTTTTTTCATGCCGTCACGCATCATGTTACGCGCTTGATAATTTCGAATGCCATCCCAGGGTTCTATTTTGTCTTTTTTTAAGTGATCAATACCGTAAGTTTCAGGTTCGCTTTTCATCAGCCAGTAATTCATTGTGACAACTCCTAGAGTATAGAAGAGTGTCATTGTAAAGTATCTTTGAATTAAAGGAAAGCCGCGCTTATTTTGCTTGAATCGCCGTGATTGCAATCGTGTATACAATATCGTCTACCGTGGCGCCTCGTGACAAATCATTCACAGGCTTTGCTAGACCTTGTAACATCGGGCCAATGGCTAACACATCAGCACTGCGTTGTACGGCTTTATAGGTTGTATTTCCTGTATTTAAATCAGGGAAAATAAAAATTGTCGCTTGTCCTGCAACAGGGCTATTGGGCGCTTTGCTTTTAGCGACGTCTTGTATTAAGGCCGCATCATATTGCAACGGTCCGTCAATGAGTAAGTCATCACGCATTTTTTTGACAAGCTCAGTCGCTTTTCTGACTTTATCAACTTCACTGCCCTGGCCTGAATCTTTTGTTGAATAGCTAATCATCGCAATGCGCGGTTCAATGCCAAATGCGATTGCAGACTGTGCTGTTTGAATCGCAATGTCAGCGAGTTCTTCAGCTGAAGGTTCGGGGTTGACTGCGCAATCAGCAAAAACCAACACTTGTTCAGGCATGCACATGAAGAAAAGTGAAGAGACCAGTTTTGCATTGTCTGCGGCTTTAATTAATTGCAAGGCAGGGCGAATTGTATTCGCGGTTGTGTGTTGTGCACCTGATACTAAGCCATCCACGTCGCCCGTTTGCAACATCATCGTGCCAAGCACGACATTATCTTGTAATTGTTCTGTCGCCATCACGGGGGTTAATGCTTTATGCTGGCGCAGGGTAACCATGGGATCGATATATTTCTCGATGCAGTTTTCAGGATCAATAATCGAAATGCTATTAGGTAAATCGATATCATTATTTTTAGCGATTTGGCGAATTTCAGTGTCGTTACCCAATAATACACATTGTGCAATATTCTTTTTCGCACAAATGCTGGCAGCAGCAATCGTGCGAGGTTCATTGCCTTCAGGCAATACGATACGTTTATTAGCTGACTTGGCTTGCTCGATGAGTTGGTAACGAAACGCAGGCGGCGAGAGTAATCGCATTTTATCTGATTGTTGAAATTGATCAACCCACGTTGTATCAATATGATCAGCCGTAAACTGCATGGCTTCTTCAATTCGCCTACTGTCTTCTTGCGGCACTTTCATGTTTAAGTCTTGCAATAGAAGCGCAGTTCGAAAACTATTGGATTTAACTGTCAGCACGGGCAAGCCTGAATCTGTGATCGCTTGATGACAAAACGCCATGACTTTGTCATCGATAGGGTAGTCGCCCGTTAATAATAATGCCGCTAGTTTTATCCCTTTGAGTGCAGCCATTGATGCGGCAATGATAATATCACTTCTATCGGCTGCGGTGATGATTAAGGTGTTAGGTTTCAACACATTCAACATGTTTGGCACAGTACGCGCGCAGATGGTGATGTGAGAAATTCGGCGCTGTTTCATCTCACCTGCATGAGTGACATCAGCTTGAATAAAATCTATTACATCGGCCACTCGCGGGGAAAATAAAGACACTTGCCACGGTATAATCCCAATTAAAGGGAGTTTTTTGAAGAGACGCAATTTTCTGTATGACTTTGTCGCCGTATCAATTTCTTCTTGTGAAATTATATCGGATAAATCAAGGCGCGTATTACCGTTCTGATCTGTAGGCGCTAACACTTTGTTAATGATGCATCCCAAGCACGCTTTATTTGTCACGCCACCGTAGGCGCGTGCCGCTAATTCAATTTCTTCACTCACATGCTCAGGGATTTTATTACCAGGAGCGCTGACAAAAATAACGTGCGCGCCTAAAGCCTTGCTGATTTGGCTGTTGAGCTCCATTGAGAAGTGATAGGCGTTAGTGGTAATTAAGCCTTGAACAATAATAAAGTCAGCATCTTCTTTTTGTTGATGAAAACGGTTTAAGATCATTTCAAGCAAATCGTTAAGGCGATTTTCACTGAGATAGTGTTCTACCGTACTCATTGAAATAGTGTTTTCGTCTTCATCATGAGGACTAATGGGTTTAAAATATTTTACTTTAAGCCCTTGAGTTTCAAGAGCGCGCACAAGGCCTGTGGTGACGGCGGTGAGACCGACGCCTGTACCAGTGGGCGTGAGCAGTAAAATATGCGCCATCTATTTCCCCTCGTGACTTATCTTCCATGTATCCTGTGCGATTAACCATTCTTCGTTAGTGGGTGTGACCATTGCAATGATTGAATCAGGTGCCGTGATGATGCCTAAGGTGTTTTCTCCGTCAATGGCATTCGCAGGCGTGTCGACTGAAAAGCCTAGAGGTTTTAACCAATGCAGTGTTTTCTCGCGAATATTTTTGGCATGCTCGCCAATGCCGCCCGTAAAAATTAAAGCATCACAGCCGCCCAGTGGTACGAAGTAGCTCGCGATATATTTTGCAAGTCGATACGATGCGATTTCAATGGCGAGTATGGCGCGTTTATTGCCTTTATCGGCAGCGGTTGTCAGAGCGCGCATGTCCATGCTGATGCCAGATAGGCCAAGTAAGCCACTTTCTTTGTTCAATAGGTTGGTGACTTCATTGACTGTCATACCAGCATGTTGAGTGAGATACTCAATTAACGCGGGGTCTACATCGCCTGAGCGAGTTCCCATGACTAAACCTTCAAGCGGCGTGAGCCCCATTGAGGTATCCACACTTTTTCCATTCAACACGGCCGCTACAGAGCAACCGTTGCCTAAATGTGCGCTGATTAGTTTTAACGAGCCTAATGATTTTCCTAGGTTCTCTGCCGAAGTGCGGGTGACGAACTGATGGCTCGTTCCATGAAACCCGTATCGACGTACCCGGTGTTGTTCGTAAAGTTCAAACGGCACGGCGTAAAGGTAAGCGTGCTCAGGCAGTGTTTGATGAAAGGCGGTATCAAAGACAGCAACATGAGGTATTGTTGGAAATAGTTCGCGTGCTATATCGATACCCAAAGCGTTCGCGGGATTATGCAGCGGCGCTAAATCAATGCAAGATTTAATTTCAGCTAGCACAGTGTCATTGATTAACGTTGATTGCGTGAAAGCTTCGCCTCCATGCACAACGCGATGTCCAACGCCTGCCAGGTGTGTCATTGAGTCGCCACTTTCGTTGAGTTGTTTAATGACTTCAAGCATTGCTGCTTTATAGTCGGCTCCAGGCAAGGGGGTTTCAAGCGTGCTGTCGTTTTGATTGAAAAGAATGTGAGTGCCTTCGGCGTTGATTTTTTCAACCAGTCCGGTAATGGGTTGATCGCCGGTTTCAGGGTTGATAATGGCAAATTTGATAGATGAGCTACCGCAGTTAAAGACTAATATGAGATTATTGTTGTTCATGATTTGCCCGCATATTTTTTAATACATCAATTACCTCTATTCTACCATAATGTCCGCAGAATTTCTGCTCAGATCACACATTTATTGTTCAATTAGTTGCCGATTGTTGGTTAATTACCGATCCTTTAGGTATAATGCTACCTCCTCTTATGCTTTGCCAAACCATAAAAAAAATAGAGAGCAAGCTCATGCAGCATGAAACAAATCGATGTTACACCCTGTCCGGTATAGATGAGGGCAAATTTTCTTATATCGCGGTCGGTTGTGGGGGCACAGCGGGTAAAGATCAAAAGAAAGTCGCAGAAGCGATGTATGACAAAATGGTTCAGCTGCGTAAAGAAGGCAAGCCGCTGCCTAAGTTTATTGCGTTGCTCGGGGACAATGTTTACGACCACGGTGTCACTACGAAAGATGACGAAGAAGGATACCGTCCTTATCAAGAATATTTTTACGACATCTATAAAAAGATCTATGCAGACTTTAATATCCCATTTTTCAATATCATTGGGAATCATGGGTATAACTATGAAACCAAAACCTTTCTTAAGAGTGCGTTACCCAGTTTTGATGAAGAGCGCGAGTGGGGCCCGGAGCGCGCAAAATATCTTGTGCAGCACTCACAGCAAAGTACACAGACTCAAGAAGGAGCCTTAGACGAAGAAAAAAAAGGAGTTGATAGAAGCTATACGCAAGAAGAACGAGCTGCGCTAAATGCTGGAAATGAGTTTCAACTCTCGCCAGAAGATGGCCAAAAAAGTTTACCAATGTATAACCTGCCGTTTAACTATTATAAGCTACAGGCAGGGCATCAGCATTTTTTCTTTCTCGATAGTAATGTGTATTTATCAGAATGGTTAGTCTTCCAAAAAGAGATGCCAGAGGATGAGGGAGGGCGGAAAAAATATGTAGAGAGAATGATGCAAGCAGGCAATCAAGCCGCTTGGTTGCAATTCCAAATGAAAGAACTGGGCTCGGATGACAAAGTCACGTTTATGCAGCATCATCCGATACTCTCGCGCGCAAAGCGCGGTGACCCTTTGGTTAAGTCGGGCCTCAATCGTTACATGCACACAGAAGAAGAGCGAGAAGCTTTGCGCGACGTGCTGGGCGTTAAGCTGGATGATTTCAATGCGTTAACTGTTAATGATTTACTATTAAAAGTCTACCAGAATCAAAAATTCGTAGGGCAGGGGAGGCGCTTAAAAGTGCATTGTGCGCACGCGCATGCACAATACCATGTGAGTGATGAAAAGTTAGGTATTGATCAAACAACATCAGGCGGTGGTGGCGGTAAGCTCGAGCGTGAGTTTTTCTCCCATAGAGTGTCGGCTGAGGAGTTTTCACGTAAAGTAGATGCGATTGTGAAAACAGGGGTGAGCCGAAGAATGGCAGAGAGTTTGGTTGATCAGTCTCTTTTGGAGGTAGCCCAAAAAACAAAGTTCTTCGCAGATAATCATGGGTTTTCACTGCATACAGTGTCAACTGATGGGCAGAGTCCACATGAGATTGAAGTGTTGGCGATGGAGGCGATTGAGCATGAAGCTGGAAATAAGGCGGCTATATACAGGTTAAGAGAAGAAAAGAACAAGATGGTTCTGCGTTTCGATGAGAAAGAGGCTGATGATGTTCGAGAGTTGAGATCTTTGTTGTTAAAGGCAACGCAAGCTTATTTAGGTTTTCTTGTTCGAACAAGAAGTGCTTGGAAATGCCCTCGCTATATTCCCGTATTCATCTGGCCGTACTTATGCAAGATAGTTTTAAAAATGTCGAGTCCTTTCCATTCGCACTCAGGCAAAGGGAAAGAAAAAGCGATACAGCTGCAGAAAGAGTTGCTTAATTTTTCTAAATTTACGAAAGTTGAGTTGATGCTTTTGCTGCAAAAGAATTTTTCTGATTTTTTTCATAGTTATGATAAATACACATTTGTCAAAGCACACTTATACCAACATTCGTTTTATATGTTTGTTGAAAATGCGTGTAAAGAGCAGTATGGCGTACACCTTGATGAGTTTGTGAAGCACCATGTCGCTAACAAAGCAGAAACGCTCGACGAATTTAAAGGGTATGAATACTCTGCACTAACACCAAAAGTTAATCTATTAGATTTTATTACAGGTTGGAAAGTGTTAAGTTATCTTGATACAAAAGGGAGGGAGAATTACCTTCAAAACAATAAAGTAAAATATTACACATACTATCTTCTTGGTTATTGGCCGTGGTTGTTTTTCGTTGTAATACCTGCTTCTGCTATGTCTATACTGACAAGTGTTGCTTGTTTGTTTTCAGAAGGGATGGGTTTGGTTGCTGATTATGCAAAGCGTGATCTTAAGCGAGATTTCAAGAATCATAATTGGCTGGGTGTGATGATTTGGGTGGCGCTTTGTGTGGTATTCAATGCGTTATACTATAGTTGTAGGCAAGTTTTTTCAGTGCAACAATCAGCAAAGGACTGGAAGAATTGTATGATCAATCTGGTTAAGCCTTATGTGAGTGAGAAAGCAGCGCTTAATATTGGTGTTACAGTATGGTGTCTTAGTATTCTCGTTTCAATGTTAGTGATTGCAGCCTTGTCAGCTATTGTCCTTCCCTATATTGCGCCGCTCATTTCATCATTTTCTGTAATCTATTGGTTCCAGCAAATTTTTCATTGGAAGGCGCTAGCCCATATTCTAAAAGGATTTGCCGATTTTCTTGGACCGTTGGTGGCTACGATGGACAAGCCATTTAGTCTGACGAATGTCCTTTCTGGAAAGCTCCATTTGCCGCATCCTATTCAAAATGTTGTTAGTATGCCCGAAGCGGGTCCGTTGGAAGTTGTTTCACCTGCAATGTTTGCCGTAAATTCGCTTGCGATTGCAGGCGTTACACGCTTAGAAAAGTGCAGCGAGGTGGATATTTTAGAAAAAATTGAAGATTCATCGCTCACGCCGCAACAATCAATGGGTTAGAGGGTGAAATAAACCCATCTCTTAATATTTCCTTAAGGTTGGTGTGGTAGAATAACAAAAAATATGTGGGAGTATACCCATGAAAACGCGAGGACATTATCATGCCAATTAGCAAAAATGCTGGAATCAATGAGTTACGCGCAGCCGCTGTTGCAGGTGTGATTGCTGATGCCCAGGCTAAACGTAAAGTGAATGAAAGCGCATTTGTCTTTGACCCTAGAAAGACTGACGGCAGAACGTCAGCCAAATTATCCACGGATGAATATGAGCGTTTGATGGGCCGAAATGGTGAGTGGGTGACTGACCAAGAGCTAGTCCAAATTGCCAAGGCCGATGGTGCAAACCTTTATTTTACGGTGATTGAAGCAGATGGTAAGGGCTTAACTTATCAAGCACATGATGCAGGTCCTGCATCCGACAAATCAAAATTTTACCATATGGTCTTAAAAGGCCGTCACTATGAACCGTTTGGTGGATATGCTGAAGGTGATGGAAATTGTGGCTTGTGGTCTGTTCAGCAAGAACGTAATCGCGCAAATCGCGGTTTAGTGCCAGCCTACAAAAATGAATCTGTTCAGCAAGAATGTAATCGCGCACATCGCGGTTTAGTGCCAGCCTACAAAAATGAAAAAGAATTGCAAACGCATGTTAAAGCACAGTTTCCTGAGGTTTTGCAAAAATTGACGGCTAAGCCAGTCGCGAAGGGAGTGAAAGCAGCGGCACCGGTTGTTCAAGAAGTTAAATCAGCTGCGCCTGTTGCGCACGAAGTTAAAGCGGTTCGAAACAAGCCTGCTGTTATAGCTGGTACAGTGACAGGTGCTAACGCGGTTTACTCGGTCGCCAACAACAAGCACACCTTATTCAATTACCAGCAAATTGATAACGAAAGAGCTGAGCAAGCGCATGCAGTGTTGCAGCAACATGATTTAGGCACATTGCGTGAGTTATTGCAGCAAGCTGAAAATAAAACCGGTGAACACTTAACCTGGAAGATCGACAATTTAGGTAAGCAATATGGCGCACAATTTGGCGAAAACTTTTTCCGTCAATTTGTTGAAGGTAAAATCTCCGACAATGATTTTCCAGCAGGCGTTTTAAAATCCATTGAGAGCAGCTTAAAGCATGACTGTGTTTCAGCCTTAACCTCGGAAGCATATCGTAACGATGAATTTCGTGGCGCCTCACCTGCCTTTGATGCGTTTCTAGGGATTGATAGCTTGCCTGAAACAGCTAGTCGTTTCGCTCCTTAAGCTCAATTAGCATAGCAGGCTCTTATCTGGGGCCTGCTTTTTTCATTTGTATACACAGTCTTAAGATTTTAGTAGAATAGCCTCTCTGAATAGAAGCTTCTTGAGTAGGGCGTACGGTGAAAGAAAAAAAAATCGCGCATGCATTTGTTGTCTTATATCATAAAATGCTTAGCTTGATCCCAAAAACGCGCAGGGGTGATAAAGCCTATTCTGTAATCACTTTTATCATTTATCATAAACGTCTACCCATAAAGAAGTTCCTTTTTAATGATGTGTTGCATCAACTGAAAATCAGTGGCGAATTACAATTGCCTTTACGAGTTTTCACGACCGATAAAGAGTTTGTAAAACAATATATTAAATCAGTCGTCGGAGAAAAATACATCATTCCCACAACGGCAATATTGAGAAGTGCCGCTGAAGTTAATAATTATAATTTCCCTGCCGATTGCTGTATTAAGCCCACGCATGCCAGTGGCGAATTCATTTTTAGAAAGAGTAGTGAGCTGCTTGAGACGGATAAAATAAAAAAATGGTTATCGTTGAATTGCTATTTGGCTTATAGAGAGGCCAATTACAGAGTGCTGACGCCGACAGTGATTGTTGAGCCGATCTTGTTTAATACATCGAGCATCAAAGATTATAGGGTTTTTTGTTTTCAAGGAAAGCCTAGATTCATAATGCTCGACCTTGCGCGTAATGTGCCTAGAAGTCGAAAACTCTATGACACTCACTGGAATGAATTTGAGTGTGACACAAAGAAATTAAGGTCCTTAGAGGAAATAGAGAGGCCAAAAAATCTCGATGAAATGTTGAGGGTGGCTGAAAAGTTAAGCGCGAAATTTTCATTTGTGAGGGTTGATCTTTACACGGATGGCAATGTTTGCCAGGTGGGTGAAATAACACATTGTCACTCCAGGGCGCTTGAATCGTTTTGGCCAAAATCATATGAAAGCAAAATATCTAAATGTATTTTTTCAGACAACCATAAGAATAACTAAATGTATCAATATAAAAGCATAAAAGAAATAGCGGAATACTTTGGCGACATCGTATCCTCTGAAGACTTCCCCTTGGAGGACCCGGTCTCAAAAGAGGGGTTCGTTATTGTACGCAGCGGGGATAAAACTGAGAAAGAAAAAAAGTCTAAATCAAAAATTACGGAAAAAGAATATCTTCTTTGGACTTTAAAGAAAGAGGAGAATGGAA
Organism: Legionellales bacterium UBA7366; assembly: GCA_002469885.1. Taxonomy (GTDB): domain Bacteria; phylum Pseudomonadota; class Gammaproteobacteria; order UBA7366; family UBA7366; genus UBA7366. The sequence continues at coordinate 14,257 of DKOI01000114.1, forward strand.
GTTATAGCAGTTTATTCCAGTTGAAAGTTCCGGGCTCGACCTCGAATATTCTTGAGCTGAGGGATTATAAAAAATCTTTATCCTCCGAAAAAGAGGGTGTTTGTGAAGCGTTCATCCGTGATGCCATTAAAGCCGTGCTCGCCAAAGCATTTCAATCATCGATAAGCTTGAAAAGTCAGAAAGCATTTAAATTTATTTATTTGCAATATAATAACGATATTGTCGATATTAGTGAGGCTGTCCGGGTGGTAAGCGATAAATATAAAATAAAATTGGGCGTTTTTGGTCATTCGTTCAAGCCCCCTGTAACGGGGGGTGACCTACTACGAAATATGTTTGCTTTGCGTGTGGCAGATATCGCAAAGAAAAAACAACAATATATTAAAGATGAAGCAGATAATGTGTCGTTAGAAAAAGAAGGCTGGTTCCAAGTTGGCCCAAAATTTAAGTAATGAGAGAGGCAATATGCAGTCACACAAAGAGCAAAAGTTGGGTCACTTATTCATGGTCGCTGTGGGCAGTACCTGGATGATAGCGCCTATTTTTAAAATGAACATGGAAGATGATGAAGTGTTGGAAGATGGGAAGATCATTGCGAATATGTATTTATGCATGGCGATTCCTACGATGGCCGGCAATATATTATCAATGATGAATGCATATCGATTAAAACAAGTTCAATCAGATTCGTCATATTTTAAGGAGACAAAGAAAAGTATCGTAAGCTCGCTATTTTTCTTTCGTGCCGCAATGAATGAGAAAACGGGTGATTGGGTTTCGCCTCTAGCACAACTGGATGTGGTGAGTTTTGATGTCAGTTTGTTTACTTTGGGTGTATTGATGATGAAATACATGCCGATGGATATGTCAGAAGAGGTTACGCCTACAGCTTGGGTGAGCATGGCAGGGAAGATGTTGGTTGCTATGTTTATAGCTAACAGTATAAAAGCAGGCGTCTCAACGCTCATAAGCTGTTGTCGCGCTGAAGACTCAGATGGTCAAGAAGACTATAGTAAGCTTAGTGATGTGGGTATGACGCGTCCTTCAGCCTATTGGTAGGAAACTGACCGGTATGTTGGCGGAGGGATCCGCCATAGACGGCTCATTCTGGTGAGGGTGATCTAAGGGTAATGGTGGGCCCACAAGGACTCGAAC
>DKOI01000017.1 GCA_002469885.1 Legionellales bacterium UBA7366
AAATCGATGTTGCTCATCAATAATCACTAAACCGAGCTTGTTAAAAACAACACCATCTTGAAACAGTGCATGCGTACCAACCACCACACAGGCTTTTGTCGATGTGATTTTTTCTGAGGCCTCTCTTTTCAATTTTGCCGTTAATTTACCAGACAGATAAATCACAGGAATGCCCAACAAGTCAAACCACGCAGAAAAACTCACGTGATGTTGACTGGCAAGAATATCAGTCGGCGCCATCACACACACCTGATAACCCGCTTCGATCGCTTGCATTGCAGCAATAGCGGCAACTACCGTTTTACCTGAGCCCACATCACCTTGCACCAACCGCATCATTGGCCTCGTCGTCACAAGATCTGCTTCTATCTCTTGGCAGACGCGCTCTTGTGCGTTCGTTAACGCAAAGGGTAAGACTTTTAAAAACTGCTCCTTCAACGATGCTGATTCAGGAAACGCTTTGCTGACATTCCCTTTCAACACTTCTCGCAGACGCAATAAACTTAAACGGTGCGCTAACAACTCTTCAAACACCAATCGTTGCTGACAAGGATGTTTATCAGACAATAGCGCTTTAATACCAACCTCGACAGGCGGGTAATGAATAAGCATCAACGCTTCTTTAAGACTAGGCATTGAAAGACTCTCACGAACAGCGCTTGGCAAGAGCTCATCTAAAACACCCTGCCCCTCTAAAATCCGCAATACTTGCTTCATCAATTTTCTAAACGTTGCTTGATGCAAACCTTCTGTCGTGGGATAAACAGGCGTTAAATGTGTTTCGGCAGGAATCACCTGACCTGTTCTCATCACCGTATATTCAGGATGAACGATCTCTAAGCCCTTAGGACCGAAGCGGGCTTCACCGTAAGCACGCAGTCGCGTACCCGGCGAAAATGCTTGGTATTGCGCACGGTTAACATAAAAAAAACGTAATTGGATATAACCCGTATCATCGGCCATCTGGCACAACAAACGGGTTTTGCCTCCCATCGGACGCTGCACCTGCGTAATCTTTCCCTCAATCATCACTTGCTGGCCAGGAATCACACTTGCAAGTGGATATAAACGTGTGCGATCTTCATAACGCAATGGTAAGTGAAATAATAAGTCTTGAAGTGAGCCAATACCGCAACGCGCCAACTTTTCCGCCACAGCTGGCCCAACCCCTTTGAGGGCCGTGCACGCTATTTGCGAGAGTCGCTTATTCGATTCAATTACTGTCATTAGTCAATACAAATTGTTTTTATGTTTACAAACTCATGCATGCCGATTTCTGATAACTCACGGCCAAAACCCGAGGCCTTCACGCCACCAAAGGGCAAACGTTGATCCGATGCTACAGCACGATTAACACACACGGTGCCTGCGTGCAGTAATTCAGTTGCAATCTTTTCACCACGCGCAATGTCTTGTGTAAAAACACTGGCGCCCAGGCCAAAGCGTGTATCGTTTGCAATTTCAATCGCACTCTCTTCGTCTTCTGCCGAAATAAAAGCAATCACCGGACCAAATATTTCATCATTATACGCTGGCATTCCTGACTTTACACCATCCAACACAGTAATCGGATAGAAAAAACCATCGCCTGCTGGAATTTCACCCCCACGTAAAACTGTTGCGCCTTGCGCGACACACGCTTGAACTTGCTCATGCACGCCAAGTCGTAAATCTTCACGCGCTAACGGACCCACATTGATTGATTCATCCAACGGATCGCCGACGACATATCGCTTGAGTTCATTCATCACTCTTTTTTTAAAAACAGCCTCAATCTCTTTCACAACAATAAAACGCTTTGCAGCGGTGCATACCTGACCTGTGTTATTGAGCCTTGAAGCCACGCAGACTTTTGCGGCATGATCGATATCCGCATCTGCTAAAACTACATACGGATCCGAACCGCCTAACTCTAACACCACTTTTTTCAAGCACTGTCCAGCCAATTTTGCCACTGATGAACCAGCTCGCTCACTTCCCGTGAGGGTAACCCCTGCCACATGCTTATGTGCGATGACATACTCAACCATATCAACGTCGATTAACAGAGAAGTAAACAACCCCTTTTCAAAACCACAATCTTCAAACAACGCCTGTATCGCAAGCGCTGCTCCAGTTGATATCGGCGCATGCTTTAACAAACACGCATTCCCAGCCATTAAATTTGGCGCAGCATACCGCAGGACCTGCCAGAAAGGAAAATTCCACGGCATGATTGCAAAGATGACACCCAAGGCCTGGTTTGATACGAAACTCTTTGATACTTCTGTTTCAATAATTTTATCTGCTAAAAAATGTTCCGCATGCGTTGCATAGTAACGACAAAGCTTAGCGCATTTTTCAATTTCAGCGCGCGCTGCTGTAATCGGCTTTCCCATTTCAGTCGTTATCAACATTGCGTATCGCCCAATGTTTTTCTCGAGCATTTGCGCAACTCGCATCATAGGTTCAGCTCGGGCTTCCAAGGACACTTCACGCCAACGCTTCTGAGCGCTGTGCGCTTGGGTAATCGCGTTATCGAGCTGCTGGGAGCTCATCGTGTTATATTGCTTAATTGTTTTTCCTGTCGATGGGTTTCTTGTTTCAATGACCACAACTGTCTCCCTCTCGTGTAAATTGATCAGCCTTAGCTTGCTTCCAAAGCTTCAAATAAAAAGGTGATGCCACCTCATGTAAAAAACTTCCCGGTTTGCAAAAATCAAATAATTCAGAAAAACTCTTTACTTCCGTTTGATTCACGCGCCGATGAATACGGCTTGCTTTCAAATCCAACACGCGATCAATGCCCGCAGCCCCTAACACTTCCATCAAACTGTCAATCGTTGCATCATGAAATTGATGCACTTTAGGTGCCTTATCTGAAATGTTAATCGCATAGGCCCTGCGCGGATCTTGCGTTGCAATGCCTGTTGGGCATTTATTGGTATTACAACTGCGTGATTGAATGCAGCCCATGGCAAACATCATTTCACGTGCCGCATTAAACATATCAGCGCCTAAAGCAACGGCTTTTGCCATACCAAAACCGTTGCTAATCTTTCCACTGGCGACAATGCGAATATCTTTTCGTAGATCAATACCCACTAAACAATTATGCACAAATGCGAGAGATTCATTTAACGGCGTACCGATAAAGTCGATAAACTCGACAGGCGCAGCTCCCGTGCCGCCCTCACCACCGTCTACTGTAATAAAATCGGGTAAAATATTAGTTTCCAACATCGCTTTGCAGATACACATAAATTCAACTTTTGAACCTACGCACAACTTAAAGCCAACCGGCTTTCCGCCGCTGAGTCTTCTTAACTTGTCAACGAACTGCAACAATTGAGTCGGTGTTGAAAACTCTGCGTGCCCTGGTGGTGACAAACAGTCTTCGCCCATAGGCACACCGCGTGTGTGCGAAATTTCTTCTGTAATTTTCTCTTTGGGTAATACGCCGCCATGCGCAGGCTTGGCGCCTTGTGAAATCTTAATCTCAATCATCTTCACAACATCAAGGCAGGCTTTTTTTGAAAACTGATCGGCATCAAAACGCCCACCAGGTGTGCGGCAGCCAAAGTACGCTGTGCCTATTTGCCAAATAATATCACCGCCTTCTGCCAAGTGATGCTTACTCAACCCACCTTCACCCGTATTATGGGCAAAATTTCCTAGATGCGCACCGCGATTCAATGTTTTAATCGCTTGAGCGCTCAACGCACCAAAACTCATCGCTGATATATTTAAAAGTGACGCGCTATAAGGCTGCTTACACCCAGGACCGCCTACGATCACACGACGCTCACTTTCTTCTAACACTGTTGGCGTGATTGAATGATTTATCCATTCATAACCTACAGAATATAAATCACGCTGCGTGCCAAATGGAATCGTATCTTGCTCTCTATTAGCCCGCTCATGAATAAGCTTTCGAATCTCATCACTGTACGGCTTTCCGCTTTGGTTGGTTTCAATAAAATATTGTTGAATCTCTGGCCTGATACCTAACAACAAATAGCGCATGTGACCAACGACGGGAAAATTACGCAAGACATTTCGGCCGCCTTGAAAGACATCAAAAATACCCAAAAGAAAAACAGGGACAATGAACACCAAGGTATGCAAGGCATACTTAAACCCATAGGAATGAAAAACGCCAACAGCTCCAAAAATGAGCAACGATGCAAGCCAGAATATGATTCGCCACATATGAACTTCCTTTAATTAGCTCAACTATCATTATATGAGGTTTTTTCGCAGTTTGCTATGCTTAGAAATTGACCCTCTCTGAGGCATCACGTAGACTCCTAACTCCTGCAAATAACGAGAAACCGCCACTATGAACCCATGGCTTACAGCTTCACTCATCGCAATGGCTAACTTTGGCCTTTGGGGCTTATTCACCAAGCTAGCTGTTGACCATATCGACGCCAAGAGCGCATTTTTCTATCAAACAATCGGTGCAGCCGTTGTTGGGTTACTTGGGCTTTATATCATTGGGTTAAAACCTATGGTGGACACGCGCGGCATTATCTTTGGCCTGTTAACAGGCGCCTCGTACAGCCTGGGTTGCTTATTCTTCTTTTTTGCCGCAAGTCGTGGCAACATTATGACTGTGGTCACCCTCACGGCACTTTACCCGATAGTGACAATCATACTGTCATATCTGTTCTTTCACGATGTGGTTTCACTGCGTCAATCAGCCGGCATCATACTCGCAATCACTGCGATGTATTTATTTGCTAGTTGATTCAATATAAAATTTTAACGCAGGATCTAACACGCGATATAAACCTTCTTTATCTTTATAAATGTAATCTAACAAAGATAATTTTTTCAACGCTTGCCGCAAGCTTGCTTCAGAAATGGAAATAGCCTGGCAAACCGCTTGAGACGATGGTTGTTTCTCAGGCGATATAGCCAAGTGTTTTAATAGACGCCGTTGATTTTTACTCAAGCTCAACACATCACGCGCAAACTCACTGCGCCTTGACTCAATAAAATCATCCCAATATTGATTAACGGCATTATACGTTGGATATTTATCGGTTAACCAGAAATGGCCACAAATGCGATTAACATAACTTGGATGCAGCTCAGATAGCTTAAAAATACGTGACAACGTTCTGTTTGCAATTTTCTTATCAAAACGCTCAACCGCCGCTTTTTGAATAAAGCTTTCATGCTCTGATTGTTCAATACGTTCTAATTTAATCACTTCACAAGAATTATAAAAAGGCCTGTTTTTATCATTAAACATGCTTTGTAGCATGTGGCGATTGCTGCCTGAAAAAACATAGCTGGTGCTCTCAGCATATTGCATCGCATGCCTGATGCCCGCCTCTAAGACGTGGTCTTTAATTTCACTTAACTCTTGAAATTCATCAAAGACCACAACAACACGTTTTTTAAGTTGCTTTGCTGATTCATCTAACTTTAATAATAATTCTGAAATATTGGTCACAGAATCTGAATGCTCATCTTTTAAATGTAAAACGAGCTTTTGCCCGGCGGCTGATAAGATTAGCTCCGGGTTAAACGTTTTGAACAAATCGAGAATAGCTGATTTTGCTTTTTTGGTTTTAGGTAAAATGCTTTGCAGCAACTCCCCCACTTTGCGCGAGATCATGTGCTCAACATCTTTCACAGACGTGGCCATAGTGAGCTCAAGAATACAACAAGGCAGCTTAGACTCTAGCAATACTTGATTAACCAGACTGGTCTTACCATAGCGTCTAGGTGCGACAATCACGGTGTGCATGCCATTTTTGATGTATTGCGTTAAAAGCTTACGTTTGGCTACGCGGTTGCAAAACGCATCACCTGTTGCAATATTCGTTGGAAATTTACGCACGTAGAACCTCGTTAACACATAACCTTATACCGTATACTATTGTACGGTATTATGTTGTGCGGTTCCAGCCAAGATATCAGCAATCAATTCAGGGCCTTGATACACAAACCCCGTATAGACTTGAACAAGCTTAGCACCCGCTTCGAGCTTAGCCTGAGCATCTTCGCCCGACATGATACCGCCCAGCCCTATAATCGGAATAGCGCCACCTAAGGCGTTAACGAAATAAGACTGCACCTGAGTCGCTTGTGGCAGTATAGGCTGACCACTCAAACCACCCGCTTCAGCGCCATAAGCAAGCTCAGTCACGCCAACGCGTGACAAACTGGTGTTACCTACAATCAAGCCATCGATTTTATTCTCAAGCAAAATCTCAGCGATTTCTGAAACTTCCTTCTCGGTTAGATCAGGTGAAACCTTCACAACCAAGGGCACATATTGGTTATATTCCAAATCAAGCTCGGCTTGCTTGGCTTTTAATCCTTGCAACAAGTTATCAAGATAATGTCCGTGTTGTAACTCACGCAAACCTGGCGTATTAGGCGATGAAAGGTTCACAGTAATATAATGCGCATAAGGATAAACACGCACTAAGCAAGTCAGATAATCATCCAACGCTTTTTCAATGGGCGTTGTTAAATTCTTTCCAATATTAACACCGACGATCACGTCACTTTGAATCTTTTTGAGATTATCGATAAAGACATCTAAACCACAACCGTTAAAACCCATGCGATTAATGATCGCGTTCTTTTCTGGCAAACGAAATAGGCGTGGCTTTGGATTACCATTTTGTGGTTTAGGCGTTACCGTACCCACTTCAACAAAACCAAAACCCAGCGCAGACAGTGCATCGACGTATTCTGCGTTTTTATCAAGACCCGCTGCCAAGCCCAAGCAATTAGGAAATGAAATCCCCATCACTTCAACAGGCATGCCCGCTGTTTGCTTTTTAGAAAATAACGGTATGATTTTTAACGCTTTCAACGCAACGGTATGCGCCACCTCAGGAGGAAGCATAAACAGACATTTTCGCAGGACTTTATAACACACGCTAGACCATCCCTTTATCTTTTAAAACAGCTTCAACCATAATCCCTAACTGACCCCAACGCGGATCCTCGCTAATGCTCGCGAGCACCGGTCCAATTTCATCGCGTACGTCTTCAAATATTTGTGGTGTTTCAACACCTTCTATCGCACGCGACGAAGAACAATCTTCTGGATTGGATGTAACAACATGTAAACGACAAGGACTCGGACGCGATGAATACGCACCACAAGCGCCGTCCTCTAAAAACGGACAGGGAATTTTATTTTTAAAAAAATATTCATCAAACGCTGACTCTGCAATATCTGAATCATCAGAGACTGGATTGGCAAATTTTCGTGTCACGCGACGCTTTCTAAAGATGGATCGGGAAAGCTTTGCATTCGCTTGTATGCGTTTAATATAGGCTGCACGTTTTTCTTCAGACTGTTCTTCCAACCAGTGCACTAACTCAGACGCTTCGTCCCAGCTTATTTCAACTAATAAATGACAGCAGTGATTACATCCCTTTGCACAGGTAATACAATCACCTTCTGACTTGGCTTGCGCCTCTGCACGCTCCATCATCACATCAATGATTGGGTAAGCATGCTTATTGATTGTTCGTTCCATTTGACCTACTTTCAGATTGAGAAAAGTGGCCTGATGATAATGAATTTATACGGTATTAGCAACGTCATGGGCACAATGTGCCCAGTTTGTTTTTGGAAGGAAAGTTTAGTAGACTGTCCTCCTCTTCCAAACCTGTGCCGGGGTGGCGGAACTGGTAGACGCGCCGGATTCAAAATCCGGTGGTGGCAACACCGTGTCGGTTCGATTCCGACCCTCGGTACCATTTTAAGTAAATTCTTTTTAGAGGATAGACTCCTCACGAAATCCTGATTACAATCGTACGACGGTTCAACACTTGTCTCGGTAGCTCAGCTGGATAGAGCAATCCCCTCCTAAGGGATAGGTCGCAGGTTCGAATCCTGCCCGGGACGCCAACACAGCACTCACGCTCTACGCAAAAGCTCTCATTTTCCAGACTTATTTACGCTGCAAACACTCACATCAGATGCGTTATCTTTAGGTGGCTTTGTGTGACATTGAGGATTAAAAAAAGAGGAGATAAACGATTGGCAATTACTGCTTTTCGAGCCTGTGTTCGTATTCGAACTTGTAGGCAACCAGCTTGATAGAGTAGGGGTAACTTTTCCCTGGTCAGATAAACGTTCCTTCCTAGCCATCTTTTCCTTTTGAGCCCTGTCAAAACTTTCTGACGCTTCATTTAAATCAAACATAACACACTCCTTTTTATGGTTTAATTTTAACAAAAACCAAAAAAAAAGTCCATCAGGTGCCCCTGATGGACTTTTAATGCGCTTTAGACCCTCTAAAACAAACTCTTATAAAAAAAGCTTATTTTTATCGAGCAAAAACAATTCGCGGCGCATCTTGGGCCTCTTCAATGGTAGCTGAAGCAGTACGAGCAGGCTCCGAAAGAGGCGCCAAATCTTCCAGCTCTTTCAGGAATATTTCTTCGCACTTTTTGATAACTTGCTCAATCACGAAAAAACTTACCGCAGGACTTAATGCGCAAAATTGTCGCCCCTTCCAGCCCCTTACAAAACCATCTTCCCATAGCTTCATATTCTTCCAAATCTCACGATAGGATTTTGAACTTGTCGCTTTTTCATTTTGAATGTAATTCGCCCAACCTGTTGACGCAAAAGCAAACTGACCAGCGGCTAACTTTGATACCAAACTTGCAGTCTCGCTATGCCCATCTTCATTTCTAAACACAACATCATTAAAGAATGTTGCTGCACCAAAGAAAATAGGATACCCAATAAAATCTCTACCCACTCTCGCGCTCATACCAGAGAAGTTGTGTGCAACATCACCTCTCGCAGCACTAAAGAAACACTGTGATGGCTGACGTAACGTTAAGCGTGGAAGGATATTCTTCTTTCGAAGCTTGGCAGCTTCCACTTCCGCAGGCGTCACTGCTTTCTGCATTCTTGACTCCCAAACATCACCCGGCGTTGCCAAACCAACAGGCAATGCTGTGAGAGACCCCGCCATTGCTGACACGAGCGGTTTAGGAAGATTCTCCGCGCCAGAGTATGTCATGAGGACATCTTCAATAGTGACCTTGATCACAAATTTATTGACAACTGCAGAACCTAACCAGGCCGGCACTGATCCTGCCACTAATTTTTGCACTGTTGGTGTAAAGTGCTTCACATAGGACGCACCCTTAGGCGGCGCACTGAAAGGCACTTTCATTTGTCTTTCTAGGTTTGCCTTAAACCCAAGTTTAAGCTCACCCGGTGCAACCTTGTCATTAAGCCCCGCTTTAGTCACCGCAATGGGTGCTGCAAATATAGCGCGATTAATCGCAGCGCCTGCTGGACCGGATATAAGCCACCTTACCGCTAATGCACTACTAAATACTTTTACCGAAAATTCAGGTTTAGCTTCAACATGATCAGAATATCCAAAAGGTGCGCCAACGTCCTGCTCTTGCATTCTTTTACGGAATTGCTTTTCACCAACCATGATATCTACTGCTTTTTCAACACCGTTCCCAGCAGACTCAAGCGCAGCTGCGCCGGCCTCTTTGGCATGACCAACAAACCGAATCGATGCATCACTTGCATCTTGGTAAAAATCTAAAACTGACTCTTCAATGAATTCAGGACCGGCTAAATACATCGCCCCCATGGTTAAACTAAGCGCTAGCGTTAGAGGTATAACGCTTCCACTGAACGGAGACGTGTAAAAAAAGTTGACCTTTAAAATTACAGGCATCACTGACGCGTAGTCAATACGTGGTTGCTGAAATTGGTGTCTGGCTTGAACTCTTAGTTTTTCAGCGTAAGCTTTATTTGCCTGAAATGTTGCTCTAGGCACTCTGAACTGTTTTGCGCGATAAGCCAATCTAGGTGTTTGCTTTAACATTTACCCCCCCGGAATACAATAATGCAGTAACTTATGAATTGAACCGGAATTATACACAAAGTGAACAAACCGATCAACCATAAATGATCAAGACAGGGGTTACAATCAATAGGTTAGCGATAGATGATGCTAAACACCCGTCGCCTCATCCCAAACAGACAAATGAAGACGCGTGGAATAGTTCATCGCATGGCTTTTGGCAAGCTCAATCACTTCTGGCGCCCTGGCATCTAATTGTTTTTTCGTGCCGCCTTCTGGCATCAACCATACGTTTTTAGGCAATATTTCAAAGGTGTTGATGTAACGCTGTTCGAGCTCTTCAAAGTCTTCGCCCCCACGCACCACAAATTTAAAGGCTGTTTTAGGGCTTGCGGCTAATTGCGATATCACGTCTGACTTATACGCATCTAGCTCGCCGCTATGGCGTAATTTTGGGCTAGCATTCACTTGATTCACGCGCGCTAAAAAAGCGTCTTCGAATTTAATGGTTGCATTGGTTTCAACCTCAACATACGCAGGCACGGAGGTTTTTTTGTCGAGCAGGGCTAAAAACTCAATTAATGCAGATTGCTGAATCAAAGGCTCTCCGCCGGTAATCACCAAATGTGCGCCTTTGTTTAGAAACGCTAACCAACCAGAGGCCTCCCAGCGCGCTATAATCGCCTCACCTTGCGTACGCTCGCCTTTCATCCATACGTGTTTGGTATCGCAACCTAAGTGCTCTCCGGTCTCAGGATGCTTATACGAGAAACCTGAGCAACGTAAATTACAGCCCGCTAAACGTAAAAAAACACTGGGCGCGCCTAAGGATTTTCCTTCACCCTGTATGCTGTAGAAATCTTCACAAAAAATGAGCTTAGGCACCGCAGAGATCCCCTTTTAAGAACGCACCGTCTTTACAAAAAATTGCGCCTGACTTATCAGACTCCCAGACCTCAACGGAATGAACAAAAGACGTAGGATTCAACTTATCACTGTTTTCCTTCCACAGAAGGTTAAAGATCGCAAATAAATGCTCCGCCAAAGCTTCAGCGCTGGCGTTTCGCCCATCAGGCAATACGTAGTGTTTCTGGCTTTGTGCTAATACAAAATGGTGTAACTCAACATCGCTCTCACAAATTAGGGTACCGTGATCCAGATGCCCTTGAACCCAATCATTACACAAGGTTTTAATGTCATCAAAATCCACTAATAAATCCAAGTCATTCAACGCGGTACCGCCAATCACAAGGTTGACGCGGTAATCATGGCCATGCAAATGACTGCATTTGCCTTCATAACCTTTAACTAAACGATGGGCTGCTGAAAATTGACGTAGATCCGTTTTGATTAGATGCATATTTTGCTCGCTCGAAATGATTTTAGGTCGTCACTATAACGAAAAGTCACTCTTTGAACAATAATAATTCGCATGGAGGATGAAATACCCCGCCAGCGCTACGCTGACGGGGGGCAAAAACTTAGGCTTCATCGATTGCCACAGGTGCAACATACTGATTTCTCGCCTGATTATCACGATACAAAACAATGCTGATCACCGGCATCGCTGGGAAAATTAAAATGCTCGCCATTAACCAAGACATTGCGGTGACAACCACATAAAAAGCGATTCCGTTGTCAGGCGCTGCATTGAAGACCAGCACTGAAATTAGACCGTAAAGGAAGCCCAGAACCACCTGAACTAGTGCAAATAACACAATAACAGGAATACTGAACGTCAGTATGAGAGCAAAATGGCGCCATGCATTTCCCCAGGTTAATTTAGCCACTTTTTTGGCACCTTCAATAACAGGCATTCCGTCTAAGAATACTGCTGGGTAATAACTGTAAACTGCAATCATTACGAACGCGCCTGGAATAATGAGAAGAGCAAGCCCAATGGATACGGCTATCAAACTAAGCACTGTCATGATAAAACAGATCACTATCTTAGACACTCCAAAAGAGAATGCTTCTTTTGAATCACACGTCGCCCCATCAGCTAAGGTGTTAGCGATATAAAGCACTGCCGGGAAAAAGGGTAAGTATAAGAGCACGTGCGAAGCCGTCGACCAAACAGCTGCTACTCTGGCATCAATTCCCATCAAGAATACCGCACCGAACTCAACCGCTAGCACGACAAGCGCCATAATGAACATCAGCAGGAAAGACGCCTTAACGGTGGCGTAATAAAGGGAAAATAAGTTCCCCAAGCGCTGCTTAAAGGTTTTTGCTTGGATTTCTACCATAACGTAATTCCTTGTTAATAATTGACTTTTTAGATAGTAGCATATATGGACACATTCCAATACTCGGGTTAACCCTTAAAATAAAAGGTTTTCGAAAAAAAACATATTTTTTAATTCAGTTGACGCTCAAAGAAATCAAGCAGATAGAATTACCCCTCACAAGAAAGCATCCAAAATTCATTGTGAATGTGGTACAATAATAAGTGTAGAAGCTTTGCTTTTACGCGTTGCCCACGCACTTGTTCGTGATCAACACCTGAAAAAGAGGGACGCCGTTTGTGAGAACTGTTGCGCATGCCCCACAAGGGAAGCCTGATGCGACCACACGACAACCCACCTACTATTCGGGTCATATAGAGTGAGGCGCCGGCATCAACTTTAACAATAAAGCTTCGTAAAAAACGAAGTATCACACACGTCGTTGAGGAATTATTCTCTCAAACCATACCCACTGCGCAACATACTCATTGCGACAGCGTATAAAACCACCGTCACTGCAATCAACACAGAAAACGCCACTGTAATATTCACACTGGAATAACCAATCATTCCGTAACGAAAAATATTCACGATATAAACAATAGGATTAAACAAAGAGACCGTGCGCCAAAACTCTGACATTTGATCCATTGAATAAAACACCCCACCTAAGTAAGTAAGTGGCGTTAGCACGAACGTAGGCACCAACGCCACATCATCCCATTTTTTTGCAAACAAGCCGTTAATAAAACCTGCTAAGCTCAACGATAATAATATAAAAAACAAACCAAAGGCGAAAATGAATAAATGGTCGAAGGTTAACACCGTGAAGAAGGATGCAATAACACTTGTGATCACTGCCACAAGTAAACCACGACACAATCCACCACAAAGAAAACCCCATAAAAAAGCGGTATGAGAAATCGGCGCAATCAACATGGTTTCAATCGAACGTTGAAACTTTTCCATAAACAAACTCGTACACGTGTTCGCATAGGTGCAAGTAATAGCGGCCAACATGATCAAACCTGGTGTTAGGAATTCAATAAAAGGCATTCCACCCACCGCACCAATATAACGCCCAACGAAGTGACCGAAAATTAGAAAGTATAAGGTCATAGTCACCACTGAAGGTAACACAGTTTGCGTCCACATGCGCAAAACACGGTGACACTCTTTACGCGCCAATACTAAAAACGAAATAACACTGGGTTTCATTGGGACTCCTGCGATGTTACGCGCATAAACATTTCTTCTAAACGATTCACTTTATTTCTAACGCGATAAACTTCAATGCTATTTGATGACAGCAACGCTGACACCTCAGAAAAGCTCATGCTTTTTGGCACATCAATTTCTATTTCATCCAAACCGTGCCTTCTGACTTCCAATCCTTCCAAGCCAGGCAATTCTGGCACGGGATATTTAGGCGTAATCACTAACGTTTCAATATCCAACTGATCGATGAAGGCGCTTAATAAACCCTGATATTTAATGGTACCCTTATCAATCAACGCGACTTTGTTACACAAGTTTTCGGCTTCTTCCAAGTAGTGCGTTGTCAGCAATATTGTCATGCCTTCAGCATTCAGTTTTTTGATAAAGCTCCAAATGTTTCGGCGAATTTCAACATCCACTCCAGCGGTAGGTTCATCTAAGATTAATAAACGCGGCTTATTCATCAACGCTCTTGCAACCATTAAGCGGCGCTTCATTCCACCAGAGAGCTGATTCACTTTGACATTGCGTTTATCCCATAAGTATAACGCCTTCAAATATTCGTCTGCACGCGCGGCAACTTCAGGTCCTTCTATCCCGTAGTAGCCCGCTTGACGAATGAGAATATCGCGCCCTGTTTCGAAGATGGGTAGATTAATTTCTTGCGGAACAACCCCCATGCATCGCTTGGCTTCGATTAATGCTTTATCGACATCATAATCAAAAACAGATATTTCTCCGGCCGTTTTATTAACAAGCGAGGTAATGAGATTAATTAACGTTGTTTTACCCGCACCATTGGGGCCTAACAAACAAAAGAAATCTCCAGGAGCAACATCAAAAGTGACATCGTTTAAAGCATGCACGCTGTTCTTATATTTTTTCTGTACGTGATTAATGCAAAGCGCTGGCGTAGACATAGTGTTTTACCATCGGAATAAAAAAAACCATTATAGTGACAGCTAGGTCGCGGGGCAACTCGTTATTACGTTTAATGAGGCATTTAAGGCTAAGCAGTCCACAAGGGTCTCCGGCGATTCCACCAGCTTTTCTTTCTTGTGTTTTGAGAGTTTTTTTATGGCGTGCTCACACTGCAACACGAGCGATAGTGCTTCTTCGACCTGCCAGCAGGCTGCAATTCTCTTGGGCGGAAAACTGCGCGTATATTTACACTTAGCTGAACCCTGCCGATGCTCTTCGTAACGACGTACGATATCTGTCGTATACCCGGTGTAAAACGCGCCATTACTGCACTCTAACATGTAAAGGTAGTACATTACGCACCTTTTAACTTGACTAAAAACAACATCAAAGCAAAACCAATCAAAAACAGACCTAATATACGAGAAAGATAAGGACCGATCCTTTCCAAGACCCACATAACATATTTGTGGGACAACATTAAGGTTAAAAAGCAAAACCACCCCGTTAGAATTAAAAACATTTCCAGCGCATAAAGTGCCTCAACTGCATATGAGGTTCCGGGCTTTATGATGATCGTAAACAAGGCCAAGAAAAACAGTGTCGCCTTGGGGTTGAGTAAATTACACAAAAATCCCTGTAGATATGCTGAGACTATGGATATGTCTCGCTTTGCGCCTTTATTGCTCGTGTTAGGAATGTATTGAATCAATCGCCTACTCAGGCACATCCTCGCGCCTAGCACAAATAAGTAAGCCGACCCCATATACTTGATTGCATTAAACGCCCACAGGGAATGTGCAATCACAACAGCCAACCCTAGAACACAGTAGGTGATGTGGACGAGTATCGCACTTCCAATGCCGAAAGAAGTCGCAAAGCCGGCTTTGCGCGAATGAAGAACTGTGTTTTTCATAACCAAAGCGAAATCAGGGCCTGGCAACATGGCTGAGAAAAACATGAGTAAGCCTATAGTGACGAACTGCGTAGACATGGCACTCCTTTGTGTTTTTTACTCTTAATCGTCAACATACTGTATCACAAAAAACCCCTATTCTCGAACAATTTTTGATCGTTTTGTAGCCAGGCAAGCCGACTAAGTCTGTGAAAAATTGGGAATTTACATGCTTTAATTTTATTTCGACGGCATAAGCATGTATTATTAGTCCCTGCGTGAATCTGCACGTGGCCTGAGGTCAAAAATAGCTCACGGCATGTGTATACATTAAATGCATTAAGGCGGTACCCGAAATACATGAACAAACAATCTTCCAAGAAAACGATCGGATTGCTCTCCGCAACAGGCTTAGGCATTTCATCCATTATTGGTAGTGGCTGGTTATTTGCCCCCTATCAAGCATCCGTCGTTGCCGGTCCTGCGTCAATCCTCTCCTGGATCATTGCCGCTGTCATTATTTGCCTGCTAGGCTTATGCTTTTCTGAAATCGCAGCGCTATACCCAAGACGCGGACTATCCGCCATTATCCCCACCCTCTCTCACAACAAACACTTTGCCTTTCCTTTTGCAATTGCAAACTGGCTAGGCGTTGTAGCAGTTATCTCGCTTGAGGCTGTCGCAACCACTGAATACTTGATTAACCTCGCACCATCAATTAAGCCCCTGCTTTACAACAATGACGCCCTCACCCTCTTAGGCCTTAGCTTCTCAATTGTTCTCGTCCTCGGCTTCGGCATCATGAACTTCTGGGGCGCGAGCACTTTAGTCAAAGCCAACAACGTTTTCGCCGCGCTGAAGGTTATTATTCCATTATTTATCGGTATCGCCATCTTGCTGACCGTATTTCACCCTAGCAACTTCACCTCTTCAGAAAACGCATTCATGCCTTACGGACCCTCATCTGTCTTCAGCGCTATTTTAACGACAGGGATCATCGTCGCTTTTAACGGATTTCAAACCGTCATTTCTTTCTCCAGTGAAATTAAACGCCCCTGCAGAACCATTCCACTCTCCGTGGGCATCGCAATTTTCTTTTGCTTAGCCATTTACCTGCTCCTCGAAGTCGCTTTTGTTGGCGCCATTCCTGAAGATCTAGTCGCAGGCGGCTGGCGATCACTCGGATTCAACGCACCCGTATTGCAACTCTTAGGCATTATTGGCTTAGGCTTCCTATCATCGCTGGCCTATTTTGGCGCAACAGCTGCACCGGTAGGCTCCGGCATCACCTTCGCTGGCACCTCGACACGCATGTTTACCGCTATGTCGCGTAACGGGCAAATGCCATCATTTTTCAAACAAATGCATCCTCTGCACGCAATTTCTAGGCGCTCACTGATACTCAACACCCTTCTTGGCGTGATGTTTTTAATCATTTTTCCAAGCTGGAGCCGTCTGGCAGAAGTATTAAGCCTCTTTCACGTCATTTCCTACTTACCTGTTCCCATTGCGTTATGGGTACTACGCGGAAAAATTAGCCGAAAGAAATACAGCTTTCGCCTCCCAATGGGTAAAGCCATTGCCTTCTTCGTGTTTGTATTCTTCACTTACCTTTTCACACTCGCAGAGCTCGACGTTGTAACTGACATGATGAAAATTTTTGCGGCTTGCTTGACAATCTTTGCCTTGGTGACCAGTCGATCCCTACAAGATTTTTTGAATGTGGGCAAAGAAATTTGGTCTCTCGTGCTCTACTTCGCAATCTTATACATACTCACAATGTTGTCACCACTGCATGCGGGATACTTTAATGAACCTCAGTTCATTGTCTTGGTCGGCATTGTCAGCACGCTACTCTTTGTGCTTTTATTGAAATCTGCGCGTAACGATGTTGAGATTATTGAGTCTTCAGTCAACATTTATAAGTAGTAACAATTCGGCGGGTTGAGACACCATAGGCTCGTGACCCGCATCTAACTCCAAGACGTTGCAATTTGAAATTTCACACAGCCTGCGCTGTGCATCAGGCGTGATCGCACGATCTTGCAAGCACACAATATAATCTTTTTCTGTATTGTTGAACTGATCACCCAATGTAACTTTCCCGTTGAACGGCAGCACAGGCTGATCCTGCAATGTTGTCATGGCCTTACACCACAAAGGCAAGGCACAATCATTATACAAAACAGACTCTAAGCCTTCTTTGTTAAGCGTGATTCGACTATTGGGAATATCAAACCGCATAAAGCGAGACAAGCCTTCGCCGTTAAATTGCTCAGCAATCTTAATCAATGAGTCACCTGAGCGCGGTAGAAAAGCCGCAATATAGATAAGTTTTTTGAGTTTAATGCGTTGTGCAACCTCACTGATAACCATGCCCGCCATAGAGTGGCCGACTAACACAACGTTTTCGGTAGATTCTATCTTTTCTACATAGCTAATAACATAATCTATATATGTCTTAAGAGTGATTTTTGAAAAGTCAGCCGTATTTTCACCATGACCCGGTAGATCAAGGGCGTGAGCTATCATACCCTTTGTTTTCATCTGTTGGATCAGCGCATCAAAAGAATTACCTGACTGCCAAGCGCCATGAACAAACACATAAACAGAATCACTTTCACTCATCAAACAGTTACCCTATTAGGCTCAAATTGAGCGTGGCCAGTGTATAAAATAAATTATATTTTGTCGACTTGTTAAAACATGATACACTGTCGGCCAGTCAACAAATAGGCAAACATAATGGATCAAGACTCTATCATCATTGGCATTTCTGGCGCTTCTGGATCAGGGAAAAGCCTGTTAGCCAATACTATTGTTGAAGAGCTTGGTGAAGATAAAGTCACCGTGATCAGTGAAGACGCTTATTACAAACACAATCCGCACATGGCATTTGAAGACCGTGAAAAAGTAAACTACGACCACCCTGACGCGTTTGACCACGACTTACTGGTAGACCACCTAGAGCGCTTACGAGCAAGAGAACAAATACAGATTCCTGTGTATGACTACTCAACGCACTTACGTTCCGATGAAACTCGCACCGTTGGCGGCACTAAAATCATTGTCCTTGAAGGCATTTTAATTTACTCCTATCGCCCCATCAGAAAATCACTCGATATTCGCATCTACATGGACACACCGGCGGACATTTGCTTTATTCGTCGCTTGCAACGCGATGTGGAAAAACGACAACGCACATTAGAATCCGTTATTGAACAATACGAAGAAACGGTTCGCCCGATGTACTTACAATTTATTGA
Organism: Legionellales bacterium UBA7366; assembly: GCA_002469885.1. Classification (GTDB taxonomy): domain Bacteria; phylum Pseudomonadota; class Gammaproteobacteria; order UBA7366; family UBA7366; genus UBA7366. The sequence continues at coordinate 18,341 of DKOI01000017.1, forward strand.
GCCTTCCAAACATTACGCCGACCTTATTGTCCCTCGCGGTGGTGCAAACCGTATCGCTATTGACATGATAAAAGCTAAAATTTGTGAGATGATGTAACCATAAATCATTATCTGCATTATTTTACTCAAGAATGCGCGAAGCCTAACCTTCTCTTAAGATTTCCTTAATATATGCCTGTTATCATTATTTAATACGTGGGGCTTATATAATTATAAGAGAAGTTAGCCAGCTATGTTTGATAAGGGCGTCATAAAACCTGATGAGATAATCACAGCACGTGATTACAACTCTTCACACTTTATTGCATTTGAAGTCATGCAAGAATCATTGATTCTTTTGCTACCCCTAGTTGTTGCACCCACAAAATTAATTCACGACTTAATCAGAGCAACCATCTGTGTCTTTGCAGGCGCCATGATTTGTATTGACGCGCTCCGTTTTAAATACAGTCTCATGAATGATTTCAACGATGAGAACAAAGCCGTTATCGGTCTATCAATAATCTCATACTTAGAAAGCTTGACCGCTAGCGGTGATATTCTGGGTAACGTTGCTCAAAAGGTTCAAGACATTTGCAACATGATTGCGCTCGTCTCCTTCATTGCACTTGCTATCTCCATCACCATTCAACTCACCTTCCTCATCGCATTAGCCTACAAAACATTTAAGCTCCATTCTTCAGGTGATCCAGAGTATACCGCCAGCGTTGAAAAGCTTAAAAAAAACAGCATGCACATATTGTTTGAATGTTTTTTTGGGTTCTCCGCCTTTACTGGCGTGTTTGCAATGAATGCTCTGACACTCGGAATTGCAACAGGCGTTATCGCACTATTGCTTTGCTTGGTGATAATGCACAAACACCAGCTCGAAAAAAAGGAGTTGAAAGAAGAAAAAAAAACACAAACGAAAATCCTCGATAACGAAGATGCCAATGCAACGCCAGAAGAAACACAGAAGTTAATGGGGGAATCTCCTGTTGTCAGCGATCCACCCAAGGTGAGCCAAGTACCAAGCACCCTGTTCGATAAAACAGCACAGCAAAGAACAAAACCTGAAGAAAACACAATTAACGACAACGTTCAGGCATCAATGCGAGTGTAGGGGTTAGAATACCGCACGCTCTCAAAAAATGTTATCATGCCACTCTTTATCATTGCAGGCCAACCCAATGAACAAACAAAACACCAGTGACGTGGAAAAAGAAAACACATTTGATAACATCCATTTTGCAGACCTATCATTGGATCATAAGATCATTGAAAATAAAACATTTGATCGCTGCAAATTCTCATCGCTAAGCTCAATTGAAACAACATTTCGATCCTGCAAATTTATCGAATGTGCATTCGTCCACTCCAACTTAAGCGCATCAGTGATGACCAACACATCATTCATTGAAACTGAATTTGAAGAATGCAAACTCATCGGCATTAATTGGACACAAGCAAAATGGCCGCTGGTCAAACTTCGCAGCCCTTTTTCGTTTTATAAGTCAGACATCAGCCAATCGAGTTTTTTTGGCTTAAACATGAATAGCATTATCATTGAAGAGTGCAAAGCACATGATGTTGATTTTAGGGAGGCCGACTTATCCGATGGACGATTCGTGTTAACCGATCTCGAGAAAAGCCTCTTCTTGCATAGCAACCTTTACTCAGCCGATTTCACTGAGGCTATCAATTACTTTATAGACCCCAATGAAAACGACATTCGTAAAGCGCAATTTTCCATGCCTGATGCAATGAATTTATTGCGCGCGTTTGACATCGTGATTGACGAGTGATGGCAAGTTAATGACGACTAACAAAAGCAAAAATATCGTAGAAAACCCAATCGCCGTGCTTTGAGCATTCCACTTAACTGATTGCCACATCACAAACCACTCTGAAGCAACGCATAGAAAACAAAAAAAATACAGCGCAATACCCATCAGCAGACTTACATTCACAAGTGAAAACGTTCGGGATCGACGATATTGATAGCACCCTAGATCGCTTCCCAACACCGTCAGACACTGCCATAAAATAATCGAGATAAATGCCAGATGGTGCAACAACGGATTAACAATTCGCCGCGCACTGCCCGGATCAAAGGTTGTATCCATACTTGACACATGTGAAAAAAACTGAAAATTATCATCAAAATTCAAGGCATTATTGAATGCAAACATAAAAATTAACAAAAGATAAAATACAAAGAGACATAACTTAATTGCTTCAAGCCGCATAGAACCTCCTTAACAATCAGATCAAGCATCAATACCAATATAAATATCAACCGCAGCACTTTCCGGATCAACAGCACGCTCATCGTAGATTTCAAAATCAGCGATATATTTTCGTCGGCCGCCAAAATCCAGCGAATCCATTTTCCAAATTTTTTCCCACGCGTCAATCAACACATCAGGAAATGGGCCTGTCTTGGTCGTAAACTTTTGATATTCACTACCTACTTTTTCGTGCTGCATTAGTCTCTCCAATGATTATTAAGATTGATCGCATTATCGCATGAAACATTCAGGAAAAAACAGCACAAGCCACCTGAGCAATGCAACATCGGAAACTCACCTGGAAATATTAAGAAGCCAGAAAAATCGCTCTAAAACCATATTTAATAGATGAAACGGTGAGCTAGAAAAGCTTACCTAACTCTCTAGGAAGATCTGAAAAATAAAATCAATGGGTTAGTCGTCAGAAGCAGCACGCTGCTTCTAGCTCAACGCTACAATCAATATTGATATCCATTGCAATAAGACTTGTGTTTTTTAACAAATGCTTTTCTTTCTGAATGCGTAAAGAGCATCGCATCGGACACCGAAAGCTGCTTATCAATAATCGCTCTCGTGAATTTTTATTGTAAAGATTAATGGCTTACATCAGGGTTAAAGCTAAAGCAGTTTTTGATGGCATTGCGCCTGCTTTAATTAATAGATGTGTACAACGCAAGTTACGCAGATGGTCGACATTAAAAGACTTGGTTTGCGATACATCCATATACCCCTCTTCAAATAGCTGCCGAACTTTTTTATGCCTAAACGTAGAACGCTGAACTGGCGTGCATTCTACAGAATCACTAAAGGGCATCACGCCAGCGTTAATTAATAACGACATGTTTTCAATATACACTCTCTGCTTTTTTGTAAGCGGCAACACATCGCTTATTTTGCATTGCCTATTTTGAATTAAGCTCTTAATTCCTTGCGAACGTTCATCAATCCACAACGCATTGCGATCAAAAAGAAAAGCCTTACCCGCTGCATCATCAAACAAATAGCTATCCAATCGAAGGATAGCCTGAGTTCTAAGATTTTTTTAAACCTTTCTGCTCCACACCCTCCTTCTGTAAGTACGCGGCCCACAAGGAATCCTCTTGCGCCAATCGATTCCACGACTTAGACACTAACGCCACACGGCTAGCTCAGTAGGGCTGAGGTAGGTAAACACTTACCACAATACGTCATCTTGCAAGTAATCATCCGCTTTAGGTTTAGATAAATAACTCAATAGATAAAACATTTCAAACACCTCCTCTCAATTGGAGGTTTATTGTATTGTGGGATAAATCCGTATAATATCGACATAAGAATAAAGTATAAAGTATAACGAGATTCAGACATGCCTTACTATAAATATATAGACCCATCAATTGGACCCGATGATTTTCAGATGCCAATTTACAGTGTTGCGATCGAGAACCACACACCCGACCATCCACCACACAGACATCTTCGCGGACAGCTGCTTTACTCCGACGCTGGCACACTAAACCTGCAAAGTGAGTACTTCTATTTCATTTTAACACCCAGCAAAGCCGCATGGATTCCCAGCAACTGGATACACGCCTGCTCAACCAAAAAAGCAGGGTTATTTCGATCACTGTATATTGATACCGCCTTATTTCCCGCACTGCCTAAACAACTTGGCATCATCAACGTTTCACCCTTATTGAAATCACTCAATTAAAAAAGCCTGTGACTTTCCTGAAGTTTACTCAAAGAACAGTCCAGAACAACGCTTAGAATCCGTGATCGTCGATGAGGTGTGTGATGCAGATACCCACCCTTTCTGGGATATAAAACCTAAAGATCCACGCTTACAAAAAATATTTCAGCTGCTGTGTGCCAACCCGGATAACAATCAAACTGCTGATGCTATAGCTGAAACTGTCTATATCACCACTCGAACGCTCACTCGGTTATGTCAAAAAGAATTAGGCTTGAATTTTGAAAAATGGCGCGCGCAAATAAAACTTTTGCACGCAATCACTTATCTAAGCATTGGAAAAACAACGACCCAAACCAGCCAAGCATTAGGTTACAGCAACGATAGTGCATTCATTGCAATGTTTAAACGCATGACAGGTAAAACACCCTCAGGGTTTACAGCGCTGGAGAGTTAAGGCGCCACGGGTTTTAAAGGGCTTAATAACTCCTCAAGATCAAAAAGATACCCCCATACCATCATCAACTGAAACTTCCTGACATGCCAGCAACGCAGCAATACTCTTAACATGGCGCATTTGAGCTGCCACATGCAACGGTGTTTTTTTTGCCTTAGTTTCAGATGCCTGGTTTACGTTTGCTTTTTAGAGAATGAGAAGCTTGACCATATCAACAAAATCTAAACGGGCTGCTGTATGAATAGGACAGAAGCCTTCGTCAAAAGGTAAAGACACACTTGCTTTTACACAAAGAAGCAATTTCACTGCCTCCTCACGACCTGCATGGAGTGCTGCATGCATAGGATAGAATCCATTATCCATCTTCTCTATTGGTCGGATAACATGATATTTATCGCGCAATATCACGCGCGCCTCGGCCTCTGACCACTCAACATTATCAACCTCGCTTTCGTCCTTACGCCGACCTGCTGGCTCGACTATTTCCTGCAACATAAGGCAAACTCCTTTTTTCACACAGCATACTCTCGTAAACAACAAGATCACAGTACCTAACTACGCCTAACCATCTGAAAAATGGCACACCGCTCTGATAAAAATTAAATGAGGTTTTAAGGCAAGCCCCTCGTCGTGATATAATGAATATATAATTCAGCATATCTCGGGGAATCATCATGCCAAAACCATTCAATCTTGGGCCTATAAAAACAGACGCCTCATCAGACGAAGAACTTGATACCTTTTCGTTTTCGACAGAGGGAGACGCCGAGCAGGATAAGATTGTCTTTGATAAAAAAGAAACCCCCTTTGAAGTTTCCGAGGAAAAGAGCGGAAAGAAAAATGCACTCTACATATCACACAGCTTAACAAAACAAGACGGCAAAGCGCTCTTCAAAGCCGCTGAAGATGCGATCAAAGAAAAAGCCACCTCTAACGATCTACTGTTTAATGAGTTTGACACCTCTAAATTTAATAAAGACACTCCATCACACGATTTTCAGTTTCTTATGCAGGCATATCTATAAAATGAGCTACTCAACATGGTAGAGCAAAAAAGAATAGCGCTCGATTAGGGTGTTTTTGATGCTGTAATAAACAGACCCAACCAAAGTGAAAAAGCCAATATTGTTAGCTGGGGTTTTAGATCGGTAATCCAGACACTTTTTATCAAAAAACTCAAGACACAAGGCTACTCCGAAGAAAAAGCAAAAGATTATCTCACTCAAAATGTTGCCATTCATGACAGGGAAAATCTTGGAACAAGTCGCGGCAATACTTATGAGTATATATCTAAACATGCTAAGCAACATGGGAACAATCCGGTTAGACTTGAAGATTATAAAGCTCTTGACGCGTTCAACAGTACGCACACGAAAGCCGCCCTCACTCCATCATCGACAACCCAAATCCTTAAAACAGTGGAACATAAAAAAAGCGGCCGTCAAACAGAGAAGGTAGAAACTCTAGGTGAACACACAACACCTGAAAAAGACAAACCAACCCAGCAAGAAACACCTTCAGAAGAAACAGAAAAAGACAAAACACCCCCTAGCACCTGAGGATTTGGTCGATAAAAACCCTAATGATATATACTCCCTTTAACAACAAAACTTGCCATCCCCCTCTGACCAGAGTAAAATTCAAAATAGTTAATTTTATAAATATAACTCGAGGGAACAATTCATGTTATTACGAAACAAAATACTCGCTACAAGCTTACTTTCAATTGCACTCATCAGCACAGCTTCAGCATTCACCTGTCCTGAAGCATCACAAATTGAATATAATGATAACTACGGTTGGGTTTTAAATAACGCACCTGAGTGGGACATTATGTATCATCCTTATGGCCCGGTTGCAGATCAAGCCAAGTTTGTTGAAGCTAGCTTTCAGCAAGAAAGCCCAGATGTGAACCCTATGCTTGTAAATCACGCAGTTTGTGGATATGCAATTGCTGGCAGCCATTTTGAGCTCATCCACACTAGACCATCAGCTGCACCTAGCACCGAAAAAAATTGGCGCTTAATTGACGATGACACCCTTATTTGCACTAGCGATAACGTATACACTTGCGAACTACCATAGCACTGTCATAACAATTTAAATCATAGGGCTGTAAACAGACAGCCCTATTAATTGACTCCTACGATCTTCTTCGAACACTCACTGGATGGTCGGCATGTTTAAAAAAAAGAAAAATGCGCTCTACTTATTCAACACACTTAAACGCCCTGCGAAATGCGACCGGTAATCCCCCCAAAAATTAGTTGTTCGTATAAGTAGAATTTTCTCGTAAACTACATTGAGGAGATTTGATACATGAAGAAGTCAAAATATACAGATAGCCAAATTATGGCCATATTGAATGAAGCAGAAGCAGGCACTTCTGTTTCAGATCAAGCCTGAAGCGCTGAGCGTTCCAACCGCTAAAAACAAAACGTGGTCTATGGACTTCATGCATGACCAGCTGGGCGACCAAAGGTCCTATCGCTTGTTCAATGTTATCGATGATTTTAATCGTGAGGCACTAGGCATTGATGTTGATTTATCCCTACCTGCTGCTAGGGTGATTCGAGCGCTAAATCAAATTATTGAGTGGCGAGGCAAGCCCAAAAACATACGCTGTGATAACGGGCCCGAATACATTAGCAGCGTATTGATTGCCTGGGCAGAAAAGCTTGATATACAAATTTGCTATATTCAGCCAGGAAATCCACAGCAAAATGCATACGTGGAAAGGTTTAACAGAACAGTACGCTATGACTGGCTTAACCAAGATATCTTTACAAGTATTGAGGAGGTGCAAGAAAAAGCAACCCGATGGCTCTGGCATTATAATAATGAAAGGCC
>DKOI01000135.1 GCA_002469885.1 Legionellales bacterium UBA7366
CCGACTTGATCGGGGATCCATTTTTAATCATATGGACCCCGGCTCGGGGGCCGGGGAGACGAGGTTCGGTTCGGAGGTTGGGGAGACGGAATCGATAGCATGCTTAGCTAGATCCACTCCCCAATCCAACGTAGACAAAACAACCATGCCTTAAGATTCCCTTAAGCTTTCTGTGCTAAAGTGCGCAACTATATATGAAAAATAATAATGCAGGGGAGCAATTACGATGGCGCATAAGCAGCGGGAATCTAATGGTGCAACAGAAGAATTAAAGAAAGAAATCTCAAATCATGTCAAAGAAAATGGTGCCTCAACTGAGCGTAAGCAGCCAGCAGGAACCGCGTTATCAGAAAGTGAAATCTACAGACAACTAGAAGCCATTTCCGGTCCATCCGATACGCGAATTAAAGCGGCGATAATGTCAGATCTTAATAATATCAACAAATGGCTAAAACTTAAAAGTCATGGCGGACTAGACAAACTCAAAACAAGACTGGACGGTATAACCGAGCTTGTGAAAGAAAATAACGTAGGCAACAAAGAAATCGAAATAGCGCTTTTGCACGCAACTGCTAGGCTTTATCTGATGAAGGCCCAAAGCCGAGAAGCATTATCTTTCGAAAAACAAGAATGGCTAGACAGCGATAACCTCCCCAAAGATGATGACTTTTTGGAATTGCTGACTGAATATTACAAAAAAGATTTCGAACTCTTACAAAAAGAAATGCCCGCATTCAATCCTAAAGGCATCACGTTTTTGCAATGGCAAGAAGAGAAAAATCCGCAGATTGAATTTGCGCGGCGCTATCTTCATACCTGGCCTGAGGTGTTTAAGCTTGTTTCCCGAAGCCAACCAATGTATGTTAATATTGAGAAAATTGGCGTCTATCTATCAAGTCTGGGTTTAAAGGTTCCAGAAACCACTAAAACAGGCTTCTCTGATAGCAAAATTTTCTCTAGCCTCGATAGATCAATGATTAATCGTTATTCTAACCCAGAGCCTTTGCTGCAATCGCTCGGACGGTTATTGTACGCGTATCCAAAATCTAGGTATTTGGCACACCCATCAGTTCCGGTCCTATCTATATTCGCTGGATATCAGGATTTACAATCGAATGTTTATTTAGCTTTTTGTTGCCTGCCCACAACACCCAGAAAAATGGCATTGCTGCGGGCAGCCATAGAAGATAAATCAAGCAATTCCTTGAGCTCTTTTTTAACCGATGAAACAAGAAAAGCATTAAAAGTAGACTACGAAGAAGAGGTTGCTGAGGCTAAGAAAGACATGGTCCGTGCAGAGACCATTCAAGCAGATTTACAAGCGGTAGAGTCAGAAGACATTTTGCTGACCTTAGTAAAATCAAGATCTATCCGTATGCTTAATTCAGATGATGATTATCATAGATTATTTTTTGGATACTTCATGTCTGTCTTGAAAGGCGATCGTGCTATACCGTTGCCTGTGCGCGATTGTTATCTAGGATGCTCACAAGAAAAAGTTTATCTCAAGCTAATCGATAGAGTTAAACCGTGGCTTAAGTTTGGCGACCCATTCTTAGCGATCTTAACCGAGCAACATCAAGTGATCAAGGCGCCAATGTTAGAAAGGCTAGAGGCAGACCTTGCGAAAAAAGAAGCGAGAGTTGCTAGGCTTGAAGCTAGAAATGAAGGTGCAGCGCATATCACAAACTTAATTAAGAAAAATCGTTTCGAGCAAGCGATTATTCAGATGTTGCAGGGTGATCCACAAGAGGTGGTGAGTACGGCTAAGTTAAACAAATATATTAATGAAGTCTTTGATGCCACTAAAGCATTACCCGATAATATTGCGACTGAAATTACGGCTGAGAAAAAAGGGGCAACTAGCGCGGGTGGTAGCACACGCATGATGGTTCTCTCTGACCCTAACTCACCAAAAACACGCTTAGCGTTAGCGGTGAAATTAATCCCTTGCTTTGCTGTAGGTAGCACGGTCGGTGAAACACTAAAGACTCATCGCTCACTATTGAAAATGAAAATAAAACAAGAAGGTGACAAGCGATCAGCGATGTTATCAGAGCGCGAGTTTTACGAGTTATCGAACTTGCCGCAGACAACTACGCAGCCGCGCGCTGCACTGCCAGAGAGTGTAGAAGCCTCTAGCCCCTCAACGCCAAGAAGAAATTCACAATAAGGTACTATTATGGAAAAGCAAACAACAACGCCTGGTGAGGTAACCACAGTAGTCGCACCAGCACCAATAGAGCATAACCTGGTAACGACGTTTCGGACTCAGCAAGGTGCTTATAACAAGTATTTAGAAGATTTAGAAGAAAAGCTAGGGCGCCTTGAGCTGCCACATCAATTGCCAGAAATGCAAGCGATAGCAAAGGACTTGGTGATTGTGCCACCTGCAGTGTTAAGAAAGTCATTTAAAAAGTTAGAAGGTGCCCCTGTTCCTATTCAACGTAGCGCTTGCCTTTATGAAGTGCAAGAAACCTACGTTACTCTAATTACCATCCTAGTAAAGCTTGCTTCTTGCGGTGTTGTGATTAATGAGGCTTCTTTAGCCTTGCTAAAAGATCAGCAAGGCCTTGATAATGAAGTCGATTATTTAAAGGAAATTATCATTGCGCAAACAACAGCTGCTGTTAAAGCTAAGTTACAGGGCAAAACGAATATTATCAAATTTTGGGAAGGCTTCATGGAAAGCGGTGTGTTAAGAACGCTGCTTATGCGTGAAAACCTGCCAGCCCGTTTTCTTACTCGCGCTGACTTGGCGTTAGAATACCTTAAAGAGAAAGATGAGCGACGTATGGAAGGCCCCGAGCTTGATCGGTTGATCTCGCTTGATAAAATGTTAACGCTTGTGGGTCCTGAAAGAAACGATGAAATCACTGAGGCGTATTATCAAACCATTTTGCCGAGAGTGCTGGTCTTAGATGCTGGTGACTATGAGCCCCGAAGAGATCATCGTCAATTGCTTGCCGCTGCGCCGCCAAAAGAGTTAGATTTATCAGAAGATTATATCGATACGATGATTGAGTATTTCAATATTAAGACTGCGCAGTTTGAAGCGAAGTTGCCAACACAAGATGAATCCATTTTACCGCAAGCGTGGTTAAGTGAACAGAAACAGAAGGGTTACTCGAAGGCGTGCTTTGAAAGGTTAATTAAACTGGAATACCTTGTTGCGCATTTAGCAAAAACTAACCCTAAAAAAATGGAAGAATTACTGCGTGGGATTATTCACCTTTATGCAAAAATAGCGAAGCATGGTTATATGATGGCTAAAGACTACCGTTTAACTAACTTAATCAGGGTGCCACAATTCACAAAACTCATTGCGGACATTATTCTTAAAACCCCTTACGTTGTTGACGAGGCATCCATAATCGCTGTTATGGGTGTGGGCCTTCAAGAATTGGTGTATATGGCAAATCAAGGCATGTTTTTGGTGAAGTCAGGTTTTAGAGGGAAGCTGCAACCTGTCAATGCCGATGTGTACCGAAAGTCACTCGTTGATCGCGTGTTAAAATGTGCCGATGAACCGCATAAGGCAAGAGTGATTTATTGGATGCTTGCTTACAATAGCATGTTGCCTAAACCTATGAGAGTCAATCCTGCTGGGAAGTCAATCCCTGTTTTGGATAAAGACTGCAGTTTGTCAGAGTGGTTTTATTACGGTGGTTTTCCTAAAGGCATTAGCGAGCTCTCGGGCAAAATGTTGGAATCCCTTGAGAAAGGTCTGCGCGCTATGGGTGTTAAACGACTTCAAGAGTGTGACCCGAAAGAGGTAATCAGTTTGACATTAACGCCAGGCATGGATGTTGTCCCTTTAATTAGTGATAAGGGCACGCCTTCTGTTTGCGCTCTCCTGCGTTACTTGTTAAGTGAGGCTGGCGCTAAAGAAATTCCAGGTTATTTACGAGAACTAAAAGGGGGTTCGGATGAGTTTAAATCTAGAGATGCCCTTGTTACGCACATAACACCGTGGGTGTATGATCGTTCAGCAATGTATAAAGAATTAAAAGGGGCGGGTTTCGGCGTGATCCCTCAAGACAATCGGAAGCTTAAGTTGATTCAAAGGTACTGGGAAGAAGGGCAGTTCACTAAGCTGTTAAACTTGCTCATTATGAATGATGATAAGCCGGTGACGCCTTTTATTGATCTTATGTCTAAATCAATGTTGTGCGGATTTATCCTTCAAACGCTGAACCCTGAGAATGAGGCTTATACAGAAAAGCAAAAAAGTGAAACTATTGCACCATTCCTAATGCGTTGGGTTGTGAAAAACGATCCGTTTGAGAAACGGTTGAGTGATGCTATTGCAGCCTTACCTGAGGCAAAAGCTGTGAGTGAAGAGGCGCCGACATTGAACGGAACGGGTGAAGGGCAGCCTGCGTTAAATGGAGAAACGGGTGAGCCAGATACTCAAGAGACTCAAGGCGTAGCACCTGTGCGTAGTAACAGCAAATAGCTTAAGGCGGATAAAGTATGTTGGGTGAAATTAAAGACTCATTTGAGTTTGATATTAGCAAAGAGTATTTAACAAAGCTGCTGGAGTCTCAAGAGACTGAGCCGGGTGCGTATAATGCTTACGTTAAAAAGATGAATGCAGAGCTTATACGCCGATCTTTAGCGCTAGAACCTTCACCAAAGGGCGCGCGTGAATTTTATCGGCATTCGTGTGCTTATAACTTACCTGAGTCAAAATCTTACGTTACTGGGTTTCTTGAAAAAATGTGCGTCCAACCAAGAAATCGAAGCCCGTGGATCGCATTGAAACTCTACCAAGCATTATTACCGATGGGTGATCTTACGGCGGAATTTCACAGACCACTTTATGAGTATTTTTTAGAGGCGATTAAAGAGGATAGGTATAAAAGGACTTCAATCTTAGATAAGTATTCGGAATTAACCTTGTTATTTCAAGCCTATCAAGCAGTTGCTAGGATGCATGAATATGATTTGAATACGACGGAGTTTATTGATACACACAGAGAGGCTGAGAAACGGGTTTTTGGAGTGCTTTCACGGAAACTATGGGTTGGGGTTCCAAAGGATTATACGGTTCGTCGTCTTTTGAATGTTCAAAATGGGCATATCTATGATAAAGAAGCTTTTAAAGCCGTAAAAAATAAAGTGGTGCTAAAGTATCTCAAAGAAGAAAAGCCCGAGTATTATGATGAAGACTTGCTTTGCTCTCAAGCGTTACGGTGGGGTCTGAGCGCTGAAACGAGAGTGGAAGTAGAATCAATTAATGTCTATAGAAATTTATACCGGCTTACTGGTGAGGCGCTCAGTGGTGTTGAAATATCTGCACATGAGCGTGACTATTTTGAAAAGATGGATGCTGTAAGGTTTGTTCGTATAACGGCAGGAATGCGGTATTCTGTAGACGAGCTAATAGCGGATTATTATGTCAATGTCAAAGATCAGTTGAATAGCGAGCTTAAGATGGCTCGAGATCCGTCTCGCTTAATTGGGTTGCCTTCTGAGTGGGTGACTGCAGAATCTCCGGGGGCAAAAGTGGCAAAAAAAGCGTTTGAAGCGGCAATTCATTTTCCTTTGTCAACTGTCGAGAAGTGGGATTTTTATATGCACGTTAGTCGGGCTGGGTTTGATATTCCGCTTGAAATGCGCCTTAAATATCTGACTTTGAAAAAAATAGCTCTGAGCGATGATTTTCCGAAGTTTTTATACCTCTTTTGCAATGTAATTCAGGGTGAACTAAAAGGCTTAAAGCAGAGTGAGGTTGTAAAATGCGTTAGCGGATTGATTTCTGACAAAGATTCCATAGAAAAAGCAAAAGCGATTCATGATGCGTTGCAAGGTGGGACCCGATTAAATGAATTCGTCTCACTGAAAAGTGACGGCGGGATGTTTTCAACTTCACCTGAAACCTTGCTCAAGCGGTTGCAAGCCGAGTGGGATAAAATGGAAGTGCGAGCTAAGCAGCGGATAGTGGAAAGTCATCGTGATCTTCAGTTGCAAGCGGTTAAGGGTATTCAATCGGATATGAAAGAGGGTGCGCATCGTTATCCGAGTGTGTTGTTGCAGATGGTGGGTTCACAATTTGCGACGGGCATTACTACCACAAAAGAGTTTGATGTTTATGTTTGTCAGATTATGTTTGGAAAAGAAAAAATCTCTCCGGTTATCGCTAAACGATTAATGCCTGCTGAAGCTAAAGGCGCAGGCAGCACCGTTAGCATTAGTGCCGGTTTATCACCCCGTTTTTTATTGATGCGGAAAATTGCGCCGTGGTTAGATCAAAACAGTCGTTTGTTTAAAACAATCTCGCCGACAGTAAGGCGAGCGGCACTTCAGGCGATGGTTGATAAAGGGGATATTGAAGGTTTATTAAAACAAGATTCACGCTTAAATGATCCAACGATTTGTTTGGATTTTAAGGAGGCGGCCACTTTGCAAATTGAAATTTTCAGGTTTATTCAACCAAGGGGTAAGCCTGAAATTGGGTTGAAGCGATATGTTGAAATTGAAAAGTCATTTTGGTTGAAGCCTTTCCTTGCAGTGAAAGAGTTTAGGGTGGGATTAGATAAAGTTAAGAGCTCGCTTTCTAAGTCGATTGAAGAAAATCGATCCGATCTTGGCCGTGCGGTTGCGTCGCAGCGTGGGGGTGATAATAGCGCAATATTTAATGCTGAGAATAGAATGTTGTAATTTTAAATGGACCCCGGCTCGGGTGCCGGGGCGACGGAAGCGGGTGTCAACCCGAATAATACAAAGGGAGTGTTGATCAATGTTTAGTAAACCTAAAGAGCAAAATACTGAAGAAAAAAAAGAAGAAAAAGCGTCAATCATTGAGGTCGGTGATTTTTTACGATATGGAAAACAAGCTGACATGAAGCTTGGGCGGCTCTTGGGGAGAGATACTGCTTTCGTATCTTCTGTTAAGAGTGCAATTAAAGAATATAATGCGTGTTTTAATCGTTCCTATTTTTTTACAAAATATATGTACTCAAGCACTGAGCGGAGCATAGCAGTTTTGCTGACGGATGTATTGTTGAAAATGGGCGCTGTAAACTCTAACGACAAAGATTACTGGGCACATAAATCAGTTGCTTTGTATGTTGGCCTTTTACACACGTTGAATAAAACGACCCCGCATTCTTTGTTACCACTGCTGGCTAAATATATTTGTAAGCATGATGTGAGAAATGCTCGCGCTGCTAATAGCGCTATAGCAGAGCTTGATAAGCATCTTGATAGAGTTTTGGAAAGTTCTGAGGCGAAGCGTTCTACTGGGCATCAACGTAGAACAATGTCTGCTTCTGCTTAATTTGAATGGACCCCGGCTCGTTGGCCGGGGCGACGTACCCTTTTTCCGTTATCCCCGACTTGATCGGGGATCCACTATAAATCAAAATTCTTCAAAAACGCAGAAATACTCTCCGTCATCTTGTCGAAATGCGGATTGTAGTGCAGTCGATACAAAGCATCATGTTTCGTTTTTACTTTCCCCTTCGTATCACGCCATAACTTTTCAGCATCATTAATCGCACCAAACACAGGCCTGTCGGCTTTAATGTTGCGGTGACACAATACGGTATAATCCCCATCCTTCCCGTAGTGTGTATTCTCGGGAGAGTTTGCAATACCCAGATGAGAAACATTCACAATATTTTCATCAGGCACCGCTGATTTTACGCATTCTATATTATGCATCTTGTAATGATTGTTTTTGTTCGTAAAAATTAACAAGCGATTATCAGGGTGTGTTTGTTGGTGAAAGAAATCGATGGAAGCTTTCGAGTTTAAGGTTTCGTCATCAGCGGTCACGGCCATCCAAATGGGTGTTTTTAGTTTTTTTTGAGCGAGACGCTCATTGACATGTTTTGTGAGTTTATACAGCTGTATCCCACCATTCACAGCGCAGGTTTGGTATTTCATGCTGTCGTTTTCAGGAAATTTACCTAGCCATTTTAAAAAAGGAAAAATGCGACATAAGTATTTATGTAAACTGACAAACGGCGAAAATATTTTTAAGCCAGTTTTCATTTGGTTTGCCGGCGCTAAGAGAAATAAGCCTCGAATTTCGTCGTTGTCTATCGCCTCATTAATCGCGAGCATGCCGCCTGTTGAAATGCCGCAAAGATAAATGTCGTCAGTTGTTTTTTGAAAATCTCGTATGGCATATTTCACCGTATCGATCCAAGCTTCATATGAAACGTTAAGCAAATCTGCCGGCACAGTGCCGTGTCCTGGGAGCAGTATCGAACGAACTTCAAAACCTTCTTTATTAAAATGTGATGCCAAATCGCGCGTGATGAACGGCGTTTCAAGCAAGCCGTGAATCATCAAGAGGCCTTTTTTTGGGCGTTCTTCATTGGGAAGCGCGTAAGGGCTGTTAAGTGAGGCGAGTTTTTCGTGTTCCTCAGGGATGAAGTGCCGTGCACTGAGGATCGTGCTGCGCATTTCCTCAAGGTAATCTGCAAAAGGCATGTTCTTATAATGCCCAGTCTGATTTAAGCCTGTCGTCTGAAAGAAGCGTTTGTCCATAATCGTCGTCTTTATTTGCCTAGCCTCCCTAAATAATAATATACTTTAGTCTCAATTACACAACAGTATATGGAGAGTGGGTGTGCGCAAATTTATTACTTCTTTGTCTTTGACTTTATTTTCAACATGTGTTTTGGCCTCTCAACGTCCAGCCCCAAAATCATCCAGCGGATTGGGTGACTTATCTGAAGGTTTAACGGCTATCATGGCTGCAGCTGGTGAAGCGCTTTCTTACATTTTACTCGCAGCGGGCATCGCCTTCATTTTCGGCTCAATCATCAAATATATGGCGCACAGAGCTAACCCCTCACAAGTGCGTTTATCCGAACCTTTCTTTCTTTTCGTATTAGGACTTGCGCTGATTGCCTTGCCGTTTGTTCAGTATGTTGTAGGGTATAACCCAGGAATCTTTTAATGAGTAGAATCACGGCGATCATTCTAGGGTTTATGCTTTTATCAGCGTGTAAGCCCACTGAGGTTACACTGCATGATTTAATGATGGATCCTGCCCAATCGGATGCTATCGTGTTGCAGTGTTCTAGAGGCTCTGATTCGACCCTTTGCCCCAAAGCGCGTCGTGCTAGGCGTGAAAGAGAATTCTTGTTGTCACAATTGCGAGGGTCACCTGAAGGTTTTGGTTTGAGAATTATGGATGCACAGCGAAAGCTTGCCTCTTTAGAGGCTGCGGATACGTCAGAAGCAACCATCGTTTTACAAAAAGAGCACATCAAAGAATTACAATTTATCACGCAACTCGCGGGGGAGTGAGCATGAAAAACCTAAAGGGTAAAACTGTTCTCATCACGGGAGCAAGTTCGGGAATTGGTTATGCTACAGCCGTTCAATGTGCCGAAGCCGGCGCGAATCTTATTGTATTAGCAAGGCGTGAAGACCGTTTAAAAGCGCTAGCCGAAAGCGTCGATGTAGATGTTTTGCCAGTCGTATGTGACATGACTGATAAAGAAAGTATCGATAATGCCTTAGCCGTTCTGGCAGATAAAAAAATTGATGTGTTGATCAACAATGCAGGTTTGGCGTTAGGTTTGTCGCCCTTAGATTCAGGCGATACTGATGACGGGGATAGAATGATCGATACAAACGTGAAAGGCTTATTGCGATTCACGCGTGGCATTTTACCGGGCATGGTGAGTCGTGAGTCGGGCCACGTTGTGAATATCGGCTCAATCGCAGGGCGTGAAGTGTATGCTAATGGTGTTGTGTATTGTGCAACAAAATATGCGGTTAAAGCGATTAGTGAAGGATTGAAGCAAGACGTGCACGGAAAGAATATTCGCGTCACGTTAATTAGCCCCGGCGCTGTGAATACTGAATTTAGTAAGGTGCGTTTTCATGGTGATGATAAGCGCGCAGATACAGTGTACGACAAAATGCAGCCGTTATTGGCAGAGGACATTGCCGATACCATTTTGTTTGCTATCACACGTCCTGCGCACGTGAATGTCGCAGAAATTTTTGTCATGCCAACAGCGCAATCCGCAGCGACGATGATCGCTCGCGACTAGGTGGGGACAGGTACATTTATCCACAGGCTGTGGGTAAATGTACCTGTCCCCATCTGTTTCAAGTGCGTCCACGTAAGGGCGGCCGTTGTGTTAAAGCAGATCAAGCTGAAAGCGAAATTTTGCAGCCACCCACAAAGCGGAGAAAATAACTGGGTCGTTATGGTCTGCGCTTGGTCCTTTTTCTCTAGGGGCCCCTCAGTAGGCGGATTGGTTGATTTTAAAAATCAACTTTGCTAAGATTGATCAAATTTAGCCGGATAGATATCAATAATAAGCAGCTAATCCAGTTATTGAGGCCTTACTTACAATTATAATGACCAAAGGCGGTACGTATGTTCACTAAACCTAAGTTGACTAAAACTATTTTCAATAATAATTTTTTAGGAACCTTAACTGGATTCATACATGAAAATCTTTTACACAGGAGTATTTACAGTCCTCACTCTCCTAAAAAAAAGAAAATTTTGTTAGTAGGGCACGACCATCATGCAAACAACCATATTGCTGCATTAATTTCTATGGATTTCGAAATATATTATGTAGATGAGGAACGTGGACTTACTCAAATAAAATTCCATGAAAACGAACAGGGAATTCATTTGTTCCATGAAAACGAACAGGGAATTCATTTGTCTTTTGATCCTGATTCGATGTTATGCTTCCCCAAGATAAACTGTGACAGCGAGTCTTGCGAAAAAATACACGGTGAAATTGAAAAAGTTTTAGAGCTGAAAGATCTGAATGATCTGCAAGAAATGTCTAATTGGTTTTACATGAATTCTCATGACCTCCACTATCTGAGGGGTCGTAAAAACTATAAGGTCGATCTTACACATCCTCATGAATATGGTGATACTACAGAAAATACCGACCCACGGCGGCGTACCCAATTCTCTGAAGAATATTCCCTAGGACCCATAGATTCATTGACGCTCGCTGGAACACCCGACGATTACATTGGATTGTACTTCTTCGGGAGGTTCAAAACTATAGAAGATTTATTACATGATCGGTGCTGCGAAGGTTTACGGGCAGTTGAATTGAACAATATGTTTTCTGTTGAAGATATCCTAGAGTTATTGCCTAGGTCAGTTAAAAAAATCACTATAGGCGAATGTGATTTAGATAATCTTCCCTCATTTGATACTTTTTTACATCTTAAGGAATTATCGCTAAGACTAACTGAGTATAGTGACGATGACCCACATTTTAATCAAATCTCTGTCCTTCCCCCGCTTCCTAAAGGCCTGGAAAAACTCGAACTCGATGGCTTAGAGCTCACGGAACTTCCCAGCCTTCCTGTTAGCCTGAAAACACTTGTACTCGAGGGATTAAGGGAGCTCAAAGCCCTTCCCGGCAAGCTACCTCCCCATTTGGAAATCCTTGCTATAGAAGATTGCCCAAAGCTCGACAATCCTCACGAGTTGAAAAAATTGTCGGCTTTTCAGAAACTTTACCCTCGCTGTAAAGTGTCATCGTCTATCAAGCAACAAAATACCCTCATACAGGAACAGAATAAAGTCATTACCAGACAAGAGTTAGAACTTAAGTCATCGAGTAAGCGACTTAAACCAGCGAAGCAGTATCAGCGGGTTTTTTCTTCATCTG
>DKOI01000076.1 GCA_002469885.1 Legionellales bacterium UBA7366
ATCAATAGTGGCGTGAACACTCGGGTGATGAATCTTGATGATGCGCGTGAAGAAGGAGCCGCTGCCTTGTTTGGTGAGCGATATGAGGATGATGTCAGAGTCGTGGGCATGGGTGAATTCTCTTTGGAACTTTGTGGCGGCACGCACGTTAGTCGGACCGGAGATATCGGTGCGTTTCGGGTGATTGCCGAGAGCGGTATCGCCGCTGGCGTACGACGACTGGAAGCGC
Source organism: Legionellales bacterium UBA7366 (assembly GCA_002469885.1). Classification (GTDB taxonomy): domain Bacteria; phylum Pseudomonadota; class Gammaproteobacteria; order UBA7366; family UBA7366; genus UBA7366. The sequence continues at coordinate 230 of DKOI01000076.1, forward strand.
TGACCGGGGAAGCGGTGCGGATATACAGCGTGAACGAAAGTGAAACGTTGTCGCGTATCTCAGCGCTGCTTAAAACGGGGCGATCTGATGTTGAAGATCGCGCGGCTTCTTTGGTGGGTCGGGTTCGAGAGTTGGAACGGAAAATAGAGCACCTTCAGGGTCAGCTTGCAACCGGTGGAGCCGGGCAAGATCCTGCCGCTGAGGCAGTTGATGTTAACGGCGTCAAGTTGCTAATCAAGCGTTATGACGATACGGAGATTAAAGGTCTGCGCGCCATTCTCGACCGACTGCGCGATCGACTGGACTCGGGGATCATTGTCATCGGTGGGGCAAAAGATGGAAAGGCATCGTTGCTGGTGAGCGTGAGCAAGGATCTGGTTGATCGTTATAAAGCAGGAGAGCTCGTTGGCGCATTGGCAACGATGGTCGGAGGAAAGGGCGGCGGCCGACCTGATTCAGCGCAAGGGGGCGGTCCTAATGTTGGCGCGATTGATGATGCGCTCGCAGCGGCTCAGGAATGGATCTCGTCACGATCGTGACATCTGTTATTTCGCGGACTTTACTCATTAACTCTAAAAAGGTCTAATGCACGACCTTAAAAAAATTGAACAAACAATATGTTCTTGGTAGTTGAAAAATACGGTGGCACTTCTGTCGGATCTGTCGAGCGAATCAATGCGGTAGCGGCGCGTGTTGCGGCGAGTCATCAAAAGGGTGAGCGATTAGTCGTGGTGGTTTCCGCAATGTCGGGCGAGACCAACCGTCTCATTGCACTAGCCAATGAGATCAATCCGGATGCGGAAGCCCGAGAGATGGATGTTCTTGTTTCAACTGGTGAACAGGTCACTATCGCGCTATTGTCAATGGCGCTGAATAAACTTGAGGTTGAGGCTCGCTCATACACGGGCAGCCAGGTGCGAATTCTCACCGATAACATTCATGGTAAAGCCCGGATTCTTGGGATTGACGACGCCAAAGTGCGAGAGGATCTGGAGCAGGGTCGGGTCGTTGTGATTGCAGGTTTTCAGGGTGCGGACGAAAGCGGGAATATCACGACGTTAGGCCGGGGCGGCTCGGATACTACCGCGGTGGCAATGGCGGCAGCGCTTAAGGCTGATGAGTGCAGAATTTTTACGGATGTTGATGGCGTCTACACCACTGACCCCCGGATCGTCCCCGAGGCAAGACGGCTGGATCATATTACGGTTGAAGAGATGCTGGAGCTTGCGAGCCAGGGCGCTAAGGTCTTGCAAACCCGATCAGTCGAGTTTGCTGGAAAATATCGAGTTCCTTTAAGGGTTTTATCCTCTTTCGAGGATGGACCAGGCACATTGATTACACATGAGGTAGGGGATATGGAAGAGCCGCTTATTGCGGGCATTGCCTATAACCGCGACGAAGCCAAACTGACGATTCGCGGGGTCCCGGATGAGCCCGGGATTGCATCACAGATTTTTGGTCCGCTTTCAGAGGCGCACCTGAATATCGATATGATTATCCAGAATGTTGCCCAAGATGGCACGACGGATCTCACGTTTACCGTTAATCGTGGCGAATATCCTGTAGCAAAGAAGCTTCTTGAGGAAATTTCAGAAAATGTAGCGGCCCGCGAGGTGGCAGGGGACGATACTTTGGCTAAGATCGCAATTGTTGGGGTTGGCATGCGCTCCCATTCAGGTATTGCAGCTAAGATGTTTGAAGCGTTAGCTCGAGAAGGTATCAACATCGAGTTAATCTCGACCTCGGAGATTAAAATCTCGATTGGCGTGAACGATAAGTATCTGGAGCTTGCGGTTCGAACGCTGCATAAGGCATTTGAGCTTGACGTTGATCCTACTGAGGAAAGCCTGGAGCCCCTCGGAGGAGAATGATCGAAGTCATTGCGGGGGTGTAAAATAATATTCTTCGATAAAAATATGGCGATAGTCTTGTGCCTAAATTGCAGCGCGAGATAAAGGAACGGATTTCAGTGCTTATTCTGACTAGGAAAGTGGGGGAAACGTTAACTATTGGTGATAACATCGAGGTTACCGTGCTCGAAGTTCGAGGGGGTCAGGTCAGGATCGGGGTTAACGCACCCCGCGATGTTGTCGTTAATCGTAAAGAAATTTTGACCCGATTGAAGCCAGAAGCAGATACGACCGATCTGCAAAATTTGGAATAAAAATCCTAAAACAAAAGTTTTAATATAAACGGAGAGGTGGCCGAGCGGCTGAAGGCGCTCCCCTGCTAAGGGAGTATGGGGGTTAAACTTCATCGAGGGTTCGAATCCCTCTCTCTCCGCCATTCTTTCTGGAGATCGCCCCAAGGGATGATCTCCAGAAAGAATGGTAGAGTTTTTTTAACCCTCAATTAACTTGAGTGGTTCAAAAAAACATTTTGCGTAAAGTGAGTAACTTTTCTCTTTGCGTCATCCCGGGCTTGATCTGGGATCCAGAATAAAAACTGGTTGTTTAGTTCACCCTAAGCAGAATGAAAAAAAGTTTACGCGCCCGTAGCTCAGCTGGATAGAGTACCTGGCTACGAACTAGGTGGTCGGAGGTTCGAATCCTTCCGGGCGCACCATAATTCTGATGTAAATCAGCAAGTTACGCTGCAATCGCGGCGTTTTCTTTTTAAGCAGTGTCTAATATGAAGGGAATTGTCTAATATAATAAGCCAATATGTATGCCATTCTTAATCGTATAGAGTGTCATAAGTTGTACATGTTCTCGTAATGCTTAAGTATCTCCTTTATAAAAGCTCCATTTTTCAAGTAGTAAGTTCTTTGCTTTTCATTGATGTTAATGTGAAATGGGATTTTGTTATTTATAAAATTGAATCCTTTTAGGTTGCACCAGCGAGACCAATTATGCGGGTGAATTGGGACTAAGACATGATTGTATGGCTTCAGTTCGTAGTGTATATCCTCTCTTCTAATTTCTTCTGCATATTGTTTATTGAAGAAGCAGATGATTTTTTCATCTTCTTTAAAAACATTGATATTGGGGTAGCCAAGCTTCTCATAGCAAGGAATTCCTTGTGGTGATAGCAAATCGTTTATCAGCTTGAATTTACTTAATAGGCATGTTTTTGTGCTTAAATTTTTTATCTTAATATATAATAAAGGGATTGATCTTTTTTCTTCGGAGTCTTGTAACTCAAAGCTATAACGATTAGCCAAAACGGAAATTTTAAATTTCGGCCTAAATATCAGGTTTAGTATTGACTTGAATGGGGCGAATAGTTTTGGTGTTTGTTTTAAAAGCCAAGAGAATATCGGCTTGGCAATCGTTTGGGTTGCGAGGTGTTCAAGCATGGGTTTTCCTTTTGGTAAGCATTGCTTTGAAGTATAATAGGTTGACAGTTGTTTTGAAATGACTTACCTAACAGGTTTTACTTTTCTCACGCCACTAATATACCGCGCAGTAGTTCTCTGGGTTGTATGCCCTAACAGTTTGCGGGCATTTTCTCGGCTTGAAGTTTTTTCGACATCACTGGCAGACTTTCGACGAATATCTTTGAAAGTGAAGCGTTCTTCAATCACGCCATCATCCATCGCTTTGTTCATAAGTCGTTGCCACATGCAGCTAATGCCGCGGTTGGTGTAGGGTTTGCCATAGCGGTTGCAAAACAGATGAAGTCCGTAGATAGGACGCTTTAATTTTTTAATATTTTCAACTGCGAGCTTAAAATCAGGTGTCCACTCAATAAGTAGTTTGGCGCCAGTTTTGCTCGTGTTGATTTTTATTCCTTCTTCGGTGAGTTGTTTGAGCTCGATGCTGAGGATGTCTCCGCGCCTAAGTGCTGTGAGGTAGGCGAAATCCATGAGGCATTGAAAGAGGGGGGAGGCGATGGCATGCACAGCATTAAATTCCCAATCTTCAATGTAACGGTCACGTTGTTTTTCAGGAAAGCTGCGAACGAAACGACAAGGATTATCTTGCACAATACCCCAGCGAACACCCATGGTAAATACGTGTGATAACACTTCTTTTTCACGGTTAGCTGCACTCTTGGCTGTTTCGCCGCGAACATCTAAGTACTGGTAGATGTCTACAGGCGTTATCTCGGTTGGCCGCATTTCACCAAAAGCCGTTTTTAGGTTTTGTATGTAACGGATGTTATCTTTGTAGGTGTTGTGCGCTTTCTGTGGTGCAATTTCAGCGAGGTAGCGATCGAGTAGTATACCCATGGAATAAATCGCCTCGGGTCTATCGATGATTGCGCTCCACTTTGACATTGCCTCGGGCAATGTTTTGGCAAGTCTTATCCATTTACCTGTTCGTCGCGCTATCCTATCTACGCAGCAGTTGGAAGTTGAAATAATCCACGACAGTTTTTTTCCCAGCGGTAGTCATCAATGTTCGTGACATTTTGTTCGGCACTTTGATATTTATCTAATGGTCTATTGCCTTTAATGCCAAGATGCCCACGTTTTTCATTATAATATTGCTCGTATGATCGAAGTTTGGTTTGCAGGTCAGCGGCGGTCCAAAATATGGTGTGATCCAATAGTTCCCGTCTGATGCTCCCAATGAGACGTTCAACAAAAGGGTGGGATATGGGGGTGTATGGAACAGTTTTAATTTCTTCAACGTCCATGATTCGCAGATTGGCTTGCCAGCGATGAAATTTAAACAAGGGGTCGTTATCTGAGCTGAGATATTTGGGGAGATTCTTTCTTGCAATAATTGTGTTAAACATGCGGCATGCATCAATTCCAGTAAGGTTCCCAGAGTGAACGGCAAAGCCAATAATGCGACGTGTGTATTGATCCATTACGATCATGACCCAATGCGATTTAAGGTTAATTGATTCAGCTCGAAAGAAATCAGTTGACCAAAGGCTGTCTTTAGTATGCCCGAGAAACGTTAGCCACGATGGGCCGCTATTGTTAGGTGGATGTTTATAGTGTTTGTCGAGTACTCGTCGAACAATATCTTTGTCGATTTCAGTGCCGAACGCAATATTGATTTGCATGGCAATACGTCGACAGCCGTAACGAGGGTTGCGATGTTTCATTTCAATAATGGCATTTATAATGGATTGTTCTGGGCCTTTGCGTCCTGGTTTTTTTTGCGATTTGTTTGAAAATAATAGTTTATACTTTCGTTTAACCAGTGCTCGGTGAAATTTGAGTAAAGTTGCAGGTTTCAATGCAATCGCAATGCGAGACAATCGTTTATAGCTTAAGAAGCCAGCTAGAATGCCAAAGGTGATGCGTTCAAAGGTTGTAAGTTTAGGGGCGCGTTTTTGATTTCTGGTAAGGGTGATCAGTTGGTTGCGTAGAGCAATATTTTCTGCCGCAATTCTCCGGGTACCACCAGGTATGAGTAGCCTCAAGCAAACGGTGATAAGTGTGGGAATCAAAAGTAAAATGTTCATGATGATGTGACTATAGCACAGAGAGAGCTGAAATTCTTCTGCTCGCTATCTGCATGATTTTATGTTGAAATTAAGAAAGCGCCACACACACGGTAGAGGCATTGAAAAAGCTGGGCGTTAATGCTGCTTGTTATTTTGCAGATTTCTCCAAAACAGAAGCTGTTATTGAATTTGGAGAAAATGCCATTGAATATTTGGGTGGTATTGACTTATTGGTGAATAACGCAGGCATGTTGGCGCGTGACACAATATTTGAAATAACGCCTGAAAGGATGTTAACAGTATTTCAGGTAAATACAGTGGCACCTTTTGCACTGTTACAGCATTGCGCAAAGGACATGGTTGCAAATAAAGTAAAAGGTAGTATCGTTAATATTTCCTCAATTGCTGCGACTTATACACAGCCAAGAGGTGTTGCTTATGCTTCCTCTAAGGCTTCTATGAATAAATTTACACAAAATGCAGTTCGTGAACTTGCAGAATATAATATACGGGTTAACACAGTGGCGCCGGGTGTCATCGCTTCGGGGATGAATGAGACCACTGAAGTTGCTAATCCCACATTATGGGAAGAATACAGTAACAACATTCCCATGAAGCGTATGGGGAACCCGGGAGATATTGCAAATGCTGTGTTATTTCTTTTATCAGATGGCGCCAGCTGGGTAACAGGAAAAATAATTGAAGTTGATGGTGGGCAGGTGCTTTAAATTGTTATTTAAAGAATAGGAGAGATTATGAAGCCTAACACACTGACAGGAAATGCGGATTTAGTTCAGCCTGATTTTAATCGGCCACCCAATAATCCCCTACATCTGTTGCAGCAGTGGTTGGATATTGCAGGTGAGCTCAAGATTGTAGAGCCAAGAGGGCTTGTTTTGTCTACGATTAGCAGGCAAGGCCAGCCTTCAAGCCGTGTTGTTTTATTAAAGACAGTTGATGATGCGGGGGTAACCTTTGCAAGCAGTGAGATGAGTCAAAAGGGTGTGGATATTTCAGAAAATCCAGCGGTGGCAGGGACGCTCTGGTGGCGTGAAACCGTTCAGCAGGTGAATTTTTGTGGCGTAGCTGTGCAATTACCCGCTGAAGAATCGGATGCGTTATTTAGGGAAAGGGCGCGCGAGGCCCAAGTTGTTGCTAATGTATCTGTGCAGAGTGCAGTAATGAATGATGAAACCGCATTACGTGATGCGGTAGATGAAAAGGTTGGGCTACCTGGAGAAATTGCTCGTCCATCTACGTGGCATGGTTATCGCATTTATATTAATGCTGTTGAATTTTGGCATGGACGCCCTGATCGATTTCACAATCGGTTGCATTATGATTTGCAAAACAAGGTTTGGAAGCATCAAAAATTACAGCCGTAAGATGCAGAGTAAAGGTTTCCAGAAGCCTGATGTGCTCTGAAATAAAGACGGGTGATACTGTTGGATTGGTCTCGCCCTCCTTGCTTTTTTTAAGCCGCCCATCTTGCTTCATAATCTGGAAACAATAGCACAGCAGGGTGTACTTTAAGCGCCTCAGCAAGTGTGATGGCTCTATCACGCCCAAGTTGGCGTGTGCCATTTTCTAGTGCTGAAAGGTTGGGTTGTGAGATTCCGGTAAGTTCAGCCAGGTCGTTTTGGCTTAAGCCTTGCATTTCGCGCATAATTTTAATGGCTTCACCTGGTGTGACGCTGGTGTGTACTTTTGCTTTTACAAAGTCTTTTTTATTGATGTTCATTTTTTATCTCCGCTTATAGTCGTGGGGGTTAATGTCTATGACGTAGACTTCGCACTTTGTGCCTTCAATGTGATATATCACGCGCCATTGCTTGTTAAGTCTGGACGAGCGATAGCCTTTCCAGTCTCCCTTTAGCGCCTCGTCATGTAAGCCTTTTACTTCCCGTAGTCCGTCTGGTCCTTCAAGTTCAATGATGCGCTTCCAGATTTCGTATCGTTGTAGTATGATCTTTGGTATCTTTTTAGCTTTTCTGACGAGGGATTTTTTTTCATATATTTCCCACATACCCTATAGTATATATGCTCTTTTGCATATTGTCAAGTAAGCCTGCGGGGAAATTGTGGGGATGAGCTCCCCACAACCCTGCTTTGTTGTGCATTTGTAGCGGATCTGCGGCGTTAAATTTATATTAAAACAATAAGTTAAGATGTGATTGACGAGCTACGAACTAGGTGGTCGGAGGTTCGAATCCTTCCGGGCGCACCATATTTTCTGTTTTATATCAGTTAGTTACAGCTGCAAACCAAAACCATCCATTGATCATTTTTCACCATGTGGAAGTATTGTGGGGGTGAGCACATAGTTCTTCGTCTTTCCCCCCGCATCTAGACTTACTTGCTAATTGAATCTTAAGCTCGGATAATCCTTAAAAAAGGAGTGCAGAAATGAAGGTTGTCGTAATCTATGCCACCAAATCTGGCGGTGTTCAGCTTGAAGGTAAGCTTGTTGATGATACCGTGTGATTTTTTAAGGATAAGCTATTGAAACTGTTATTTCTATCTAGAGTTATAAATATAAAACTAAGGTGTTAGCTAAGGGTTCAGTTGTTGCAAAATATGCAACAGTTCAAGAAGAAGGCGGCAGGAGTTTAAGATGAAGAGAGAGGTTTTGTAAATGGTTTTGAAAAACATATCAAATAAATGTCAGATAATAATTTTTGTTATTGCTGTATTCCTATTATCAAGCATTTGCTATTGGCATTTTATTTTTGCTGGGGACGTTGATCTTGATGGTGACTACTGGGTGTTTGCGATTATGTGGATACCCGGTACCGTTGGCGTGATTTGTTCGTTGATATTTGATGGAAACTTAAAATCAATTGCTTTTAGACTATTCACAATGAAGCAATTGGCCATTGCATATGGGTTTCCAGTAATTGCCTCTATATTGGTTTTTATATTGTTGCTTATAACGGGCATTGATCAGTTTGGCATTACTCCTGAGTTATTAAAAGAGCAGGGTGGTGTGAGTGGCGTATTGGTTACGTTTCTTTTGATAACGCCAATCTTTTGGGTTTTAAGAGGGATGTGTTATACATTGGGTGAAGAAATGGGGTGGCGAGGTTTTTTGCATTCACGTTTTCAGAAATCTGGCATTCCACATCCTTACATAATAACCGGTGTGATTTGGTCGCTTTGGCATTTCCCTGTTATTTTATTTTCAAATTACGCAACGTCAGAGATGCCTTATCTGAGCGCATTAATCTTTATGGTTATGGTTGTTTCTATCAGTGTGTTTTTAGGCTGGCAGCGTGAGCGTAGTGGTTCTGTGTGGCTTGGTGTTGTGACGCATGCGGCGCATAATATATGGATGCAAAGTGTCTATCCAGTTTTTTTGATTACGGGTTCTTTGGATCAATATTTTGGCGGCGAGTCGGGCATATTTTTAGCGGGCCTCTATGTTGTTGCGGCTATATATATTTACAGGACTCAGTTTACCTCTAAAGGCTATTTAAGGTGATGAATATAAGGAGTTAAATGGTTATTACAGTAAGAAAGGCTCTTGATGAAGACTCAGGCCACATTACAGACTTGATTTTTGATATATGGATTAATTAATATCAATTCGAGGTGAAGAAAGAGGATTATCCTGACCTTCGTGAAATTGAGCGGTATTATCTCCAAGCGCGGGGCGAATTTTTAGTTGCTGTTCTTGGGGATGTAATAGTGGGTACAATTGCTTGTGATAAGCTTGGTGAGTCAACTTACGTCTTGAAGCGCATGTTTGTTGATCGACGACATCGTGGGCTTGGCATTGCGCAGCTATTGTTAGATAAATTATTTGATCGTATTACGCATCGTGAAAATAACCAAGCATACTCTTTCTTTTTATCAACAAAAGAAAGTCATTCTATTTGAAAAATGGTTTTAAAGTGGTAAGCAAGTTTAGTTTGCCAGGTAGTTTTCCTTTCTTTTATGAGGATGATTTGTTTATGTTAAAGACGCTAACAGGTGATGAGGAAAAACAACCTGATGCTGAGGTTAGACGACAGGGTTGACCCCATTGTTTTAGCTTATGTCTGTGTGTAATATAATGCCTTCAAGCTTGGGCATGTCAGTATAAAAGTGAGAGAAAATATGAAGATTCTTATTATCGGTGGAACGGGTTTGATTGGAAGAGCGGTTGTTTCGGAATTGGGCGATAGACATGAAGTTTTAACGGCTTCGCGCAATAGCGGCAACTTTAATGTTGACATTACGTCAACTGATTCCATCAAAGCGATGTTTGATCGGGCTGGGTCGATTGATGCCATAATATCAACAACAGGACAAGTTGAGTTTGTATCTTTTGAAGAAATGCAGCCAGAAAATTACCAGTTGGGTTTAGATAGCAAATTGATGGGGCAAGTTAATTTGGTTTTAATTGGGCGTGATTATCTCAATGATGCCGGCTCTTTTACACTTACTACCGGCATTTTGAATGTCGATCCCATTGCAACAGGCAGCTCCGCTGCGATGGTGAATGCGGGCGTTGAAGGCTTTGTCAAATCAGCAGCGATTGAAATGCCAAAAGGCTTTCGTATTAATGCCGTTAGTCCTACTGTTGTGTTGGAAGCCATGGATAAGTATGCACCTTATTTTCGAGGCTATGAACCGGTGCCAGTAGCAAAGGCCGCGCTTGCCTATAGTAAGAGTGTCGAGGCGCATCAGACGGGGCAAGTGATAAGGTCTGGGTATTAGTTTTTTGGGCCAACTTTATTTTGTAGCTAATACGGGAGGCAGAGATGATGCCATGGCTTCAGCAACGTGAGTTTGGATAGAACTGTTTGAAAAATGTCTGCGGGGATATTGTGGGGATGAGCTCCCCATAACCCTGCATTGTGATGCAGTTGTAGCGGATCTTCGGCATTAAATTCATATAAAAACAATACGTTAAGGTGTGATTGACGAGCTACGAACTAGGTGGTCGGAGGTTCGAATCCTTCCGGGCGCACCAAAATCAGAAAAAATCCCAGCATGGCGAAAGCTATCCTGGGATTTTTTTGATTTTAGTTTCACACCCGGAAGGATGAGAAGCTCCGACATTTTTATCCAGAGTTCGACAATGGAGGAGGGGTAAATGGAGGAGGGGTCAAGTATTCTTTCCACCATTTCACCTCGCTTCGATGCTGAACTGAGAGATGCAAATGCTGAAAAGAATACTTGACCCCTTCTGCTATTCTCCAGCTTGAGCTTGCGAAGTTCACGCTGCATACGTGCAAGCTCACCCTGTTCCAATTTACGCTGCTCTAGCGTTGTGCCACTTTTCTTCACTTGTGAGCGCCAGTAATAAATCATAGACTCCGCGAGGTCTAGGTCGCGCGCAACTTGTGCAACACCTTCTGTTTTGGTTCTGGATAATACTTGATCTTTAAATTCATGACTGTATCGTTTTCGATTCTTCTTGACTGACTCGTTCATTTTGTTACCTCGTTTTTGAGAAGTTTGCTCTCTTAACAAGGTGTCCATCAAATCAGGACAAGATCAAAATAAACGTGTTCGTTATTGTGGTGTCAGGAAGAATCAATTTACCGCATTCATGGAAAGTATCTGCTTTAACCACAAAAGACTTATTATCCTTGATTCATCCGGATTGCAACGGGGTTGAGTTTACAAAAAGGGCCGCAATAATGAATTTAGTTAAGAGCGCATTCGCAGAATGCGCATGAAATGAGCCCTCATCCCAGCCTTCTCCCGATCGGGAGAAGGGGCGAAGGTGGCGGAAGTTGCCGACTTGAATTATTTTTATGCCAAATTTAGATTATTTTTAGTTTGCAACGGCCTCATAATATTCACCTGTCCACCTACCTGTGGATAAATGTACCTGTCCCCTTCATTTACCAGCCCATCGCGTCAGCGTAACAAATAAGTGAGAATACGACGGGGTCTGACCCCCCCCATCCTTAAGCCATAACTGCTTGAAGATTATGCCGAATAACGTTATCTTATTCATTACTTATATTTGATGGATTAAATATTTATGAAAATTCTCCAACGTGGCCTTTTAGTGACACTTTCTCTGCTGTTTTTTGTTGATGCGCATGCTGGCATTCGAGTCACACCGCTTACGGCCAGCATTTCAGCTAAGCGTTCTTATACCGACATCAACGTGCAAAATAGTGGTGAGGAGGTTGCCTATGTGAATACAGCCATCTCTACGTTAGTGTGGGATAAAAACAGCATCTCTGAGCAGGTGCCCGTGCAAGATCCACGTAAAAGTGGTTTGATGACCTCGCCAAATAAGCTGATTCTTCAGCCGGGTGAAAGTAGGAAAGTTCGTATTCAACGCACACAGCCGGCGAGTGATATTGAACGTTTATATATGGTTAGGGTTTCGCCGGTCGTTGTTGATAAAAATATTACCGACCCAGATCATCAGGAGGAGTTAAAGGCATCAGGGAAGGTTGAAGCGAGTGTTAAAATACTTATCGCTTATTCTGCGCGTATATCTGTTCTGCCAATTAAGGGGCGCGCAGATTTTGAGATTAAGCGAGACGGTAAGAAAGCGTATATTATTAACAAAGGTAATCTGTCAGTTTTATTTTCTCAGGGTAAGCAGTGCGTCTCTAAGGATGAGTGCGTTGAGCTGGCAACAAAATTAGTTTATCCAAACACAACCTATACCGTAGAGCTGCCCGATGCACTGCCTGTAACCTATAGTGCAAAAACAAGTGAGGGTGCCTACACTAAAGTGACAACAAACTAAATGAAGTTTGGCTGTGTTAAACATCATCACGTTTGTGTTTTCTTGGCGCTGATTTGTGTAGTCGGGCCTGGCTTTGCTGTGGAAAAGTCAGCGGAAAATGCCCGTGGGGTGGCTCTAAGCCCCGGTAGTCTTGAGAGTGGTTTACCAGCAACGTCTAGTAAACTAGTCCCAATAAAGAACGTTGCGCCAGAAAAAGAAGTGAGCGATGTTCCGCCTGGCTTCGAGGCTTTGGCGAATCAGCAACTTTTTTCAGTGTTAGACATATACTATAACAATCGAAAAATAACAGAATCACCTGCTACGTTCAGTTCAGCAACGCTTGAGTTTGAGCAGCCTGAAAAAATTATTGATGCATTAAATAATGTTAACCAGCTAAAAGATAGCGAAGTTTTAATGGGAGTGTTAAGCGGGCCTGTGCCCGGACATCTTTCGCTAGTTTGTGCAAATAATAGACGATACCCCGTTTGCAAAGCACCGGTTACTGATAAGATCGCGGTTGTGCTCAATGCGGGTCAGTTTAGAGCGGATGTTTTTGTCAATCCCGATTATCTGTTGCATGATCCCCAAGAAATAAGCCCTTTTCTGCCGCCATCAACGGCGGGTTTGTCGTTTGTTAATGAGGCAAATTATCTTATTTCTGGGACAACGAGTCAACATCATTTCGATGACAATTTGATTAATCAGGGAAAATTGGCTTATGGCAATGCGCGCATTAATTACGGTTCTTCTTATGTGACATCAGACGAACAAGAAAGCACTAATTTGATTGTAGATCAGCTCAATGGTGAGATTGATTATGGCCGATTCAATACCAAATTAGGGATTGTTCAAACGAACCAAGTTAATTTTATGAGTAACGAAGCGCTGCTTGGCCTACACTTCGGCACGACGGAAAATACGCTTAATACCTATAATGGTAGTGATACCGATTTATATGCCGCCCCTTTGTCGATTTATCTTAAGCTGCCAAGCAGAGTGAGTTTTTTTAAAGATGGCAGGCTTATTGCTAGTCGACAGTACACTGCTGGAGAGCAGCGAGTTAACACCTCTAGCTTTCCCTCTGGGTCGTATGATATCACCGTCAAAATTGAAGATGACTTTGGCACGCAGAGTACGGAGAATTACTTTTTTGCCAAATCAAGGCGGTATCCTCCCGTTAATTATCCCGTTTATTATTTGAACGTGGGCTATTTTATCGATGAAAGTAAAGACGCGAATATTTTTTATCCCACAACCAAAATTGGCGTGTTACAGACGGGTTTTGATCGCAGGCTCGCTTCGTTTCAGAATGTGCAAGTGGGTGGGCGTGGTGATTTAACGCTAAGCACCCAACGCAGCTTTATGACCCTCGGCAGTTTGCTATTGGGGGAACGGTGGGAACTTGAGTCAGATTTTCTCGTGGGAACGGATCCTGATTATGGCATTAATATGCGTTTCCAATATAACGCTCAGCCCTTCGTGTTTTCGTTGGCTGGTAGGCAAATTTGGTCGAAGCTCAATCTAGAAAATGACAACTCTCAATTCACCTTTGACCCCTTGACTCAAACGCGCAGTACGCTTTCTGCGAATGTAAATTATAACTATCATAAAACCTCCATAAGTTTGGGTGCCCGACTCTCAAAAACCAAAGGGGCGGAAGCTTCTCGTTTATATACAGCATCGCTGCGGCAGCAGTTATACACCAGTCGAGATTTGCGGGTTAATCTTGATTTTAAAGCATCAGAGTCCGAAGACAACCAAGTGTTGTTTTTAATGACCTTGAGTATAGACTTTCAGAAAACAAAAAACCTCGATATCAAGACAACACTGGGCAGAAGAGAAGATTATAATCAAACTGATGTGAGTAGCTCGGGCAATATTGTGAGAACAAATGTTAAATGGAATAATGTGGATAATTTGGGGTATGGCAAGAGTCTGAGTTTTGGAGCGGGTGTAAATGTTGGAAGTGAAAATTATTCTTCGAGTCTGAGCGAAAAAAACACCCGTTATACACTAAATGTTCAAGGCGCACATTCTCATGCTGTAGATGCTGAGTCGAATACCGGATATAGCGGCAGTTTTAGTACTCGACTTATCGCGATCCCAGGTGCGATCACCTTTGGTTCGGGCCGGTCTAGGAGTGCAGGTGTTTTAGTGCGTGTTGAGGGTGTTGATAATGACGCTTCGTTTAATTTGTTGAGCAAGAGGGCGCGAGTTGGAGAGCTAAAAGCGGGGACTAATTCTGTTGCTTTATTGCAACCCTATCGAGCCTATTCTTTATCACTTTCCAATGCGAATGACCAGCAATATCGTTTTAGCCAGAAGCCTGTTGATGTGGTTACCTACCCAGGTAATTTTCAGTTATTGAAATGGAATGTGCGTCTTGTTTATACGGTTTTTACACGCATCTTAAAACCAGACGGTGCCCCTCTAGCCTATGCGTCTGTTGAGGCTGCAGAAGGTGAGCTTAATTACACAGATGATCAGGGTTATGTGCAGTTAGAAGTAGGCACAGATCAAACGGAAGTGATCTTTAGAAAGAAAGCTGATTATTGCCGTGTTAACATTCCAGAGCGCACTGATCCGGATGAAGTGTTTGTTAATTTAGACGATGTTATTTGTCAATCTATTAAAGCACCTGCTGAAGGTGCAGGAGAAAGCTATGTTTAAGAGCGTGTTGGTTGGTTTATGTTTTTTGTGTATCTCGCAAACTTTATTTGGCTTTGTTGGCTTTGAGGGTCAGGTGTCTAGCCTTATTGATAAGGATTTTGGCATCTTGATGCCTTTTGGTGGCGATGCATATGAAGATGAGGATGTGTGTGTTTATGCGAAATCTCACGACTATAGCGTGACCGCATGGTCAGATGCGCCTGGTGGTGAATTTGAAATGTTAAGCAGCGGTGGCTCTGAAACTGTTATTTATAAAATCTTTTGGAATAATTCGGAAGGTACCACTGGAAAGCAAGAGCTTGTCTCTAACAAGCCCGAAATATTTCAATCACATGATAATAGTCAGTGTAATGAAAATCAAAATGATAAAAAAAATTCAAATATTGAGTTTTTTATTCCCGCAAGTAGTCTTAACGGTGCGATAACGGGTTCGTATTATTCTACAGTGTCTATTCAAATTGCAGAGGCCGGTTTGTAACTTTGCCGAACTGTGCGTCACCCCCGCACGTCATGCCGGACTTGGTCCGGCATCCATTATGATTAATAAAGCGCTTCGCCTGTTAGATAGAATGGATTCTGGATATTATCTCAAGACTGCGTCGTGCGTAGCAATTCCAAAAAGACACGCGTTTTTCATACAGGCCCCCGAGCCGGGATCCAGAACAATTTACAAGTTTTATCTTACTCTTCAAAAGCGGCGACATTAATCGTCACAGTCGTTTGGTATGTGCCCGCCGTTTGAGGCACGTCAGTGAGTTGCGCTACTAAATCATGGCTCCCAGCACCGTTGCCTGAGCAATCAAGTGCTTGTGTGCTAGCGGTTAATACCGTTGACATGGGGGTGACGAATAAGCTGTTCCCATCCATTGTTAACGTGATATGCGCTTCTTGCTGCGTGGCATTTTTCATTATACCCGTATTGGCGACGGTATCTTGACCATAGGTGCTCGTGGCGTAAATGCTGACTGCCCCAGTCGAGCTATAGAGGCATATATCGTTAGCGCTGACGGATGGGGGAGGCGCGGTTTCAGTGCCATTCAGGGTTCCTAAAAAAAGATTGTCTAGGTTGCTGATGTTGACTAATGTGCCTATAGATAAGCTTAGGTCAATTGTACCGGTAGAGGTGGTGCCTATGGTGCCGTTTGAGGCGGCAGTCAAGATTGTTGGTGTTAAAGTGAGTGTTATCAATGCGGCGTATATTTTCGCAGTCCTGTGCATTGTGCTTGTTCCTTTTAATGCGTTGTATCTCAAGATTTTAGCATAACATGTTAGCCCTGAAGTGCAAGCCAGCCCATATGAAACGGCCCTGCTCTAATGCTAGAGCAAGGCCGTATTTTCGAAAGAAGGATTAAGACTGAGGTTCCACAGTAATAGTCAGCGTGCCGCTATAAGTATCCGCCGTTAAATCAGTAAGGCCATCGTATTGTGACGAAACTAAAATTCTAGAGTTATAACTACCTCCTGAGCAATTAAGCGCTTCGTTTGCAGTGACGTTTAAATATGTATCATGATCCAACTCTGTCGGCAATATACCAGCTGACTCTGCAAATTCTACTTTGTATGGCAGAGTGTTGTCATTAGCCGCGCTACCCACCAGAAAATATTCTTGTTCTGAAGTAGCTACCTTCACCTTGATCGCCTTGTTTGGTGCGTTGGAAGCTAAGCATAAGTCTAAGTCAGCTATAGGATGCGCAATTTCCGCAGTCATTCCAGTATTTGGATCGGTTTGAGTAGATGGAATAAGGGCAGATGGTAAGAAAGCAGTTGCATCTGGGGCGGCATTACCGGGATCAAGCATAACGTAAACTTCTGTGGCTACTGTCGCAGCGATAACCACTGTTGCGGAGTTTTCAGCATAAGCCGTTGATCCAATCAGGCAACCAGCCCCTAGCAGAGCGATACAGACCTGAGATTTTAAGAGTTTTGAAGTTTTCATATTACTATCCTCACTTTTTTAAGTTAT
>DKOI01000074.1 GCA_002469885.1 Legionellales bacterium UBA7366
CAGCATTGTCGCTACGGTTATTCGGCTGAATTCGTCAACGGCTTAAACGACCTTTTTAACGCCCAGATAACCAGCAAACCCGGAATTGCCATCACTGCACCCCACACGAAAAATAGCGGCCAGCCGATAGCGCTAACGATATAACCTGAAATTGGCCCTGTCAGTACACGACTCACTGACGCCAAAGCAGAGAAGAGCGCGAACTGTGTTGCTGTATAACGATGATCACAGAGGGACATCAACCAAGCGAGCAATGCAGCGGTGCTGAGCCCCATTCCTAAATATTCGCCCGTGACAGCCGCCAACATCATGAGATAATTTTTTCCAAGCAGTGCCAGTGCAACAAACAAAAAACTGGTCAACGCTTGGAAAATACCAAACAAGATAAGCGAGCGAAACAATCCCAACTTAGATAAAAGATATCCGCCCGTAAATAAACCCACGACGGTTGCGGCAAAACCCACCACCTTATACGCAGCCCCAACGGTTGTCAGTGTGAAGTGCAATTCACGCAAGAAGAAAGTACTGTTGAGACCCACCACGAAATTACTGCCCAACTCATACAATAGAATACCCAACAGGATAAGCAGCGCCCTATCACGAGACATAAATTCTTTAAACGGATCAACGATTGCGTTAGCCAGTGTTGCCGGTGGCTGCTCTCCTGGCGCATCTGGGCAAGACCAAGAAACTAAGAGCCCAGCTAACATAATCAGCGCCATCAACATGTAGGTTGTTTGCCAACCCCAATGATCCGCGAAAATGAGCGCCATCCCGCCTGAGACTAGCATTGCAATGCGGTATCCAAACACCCCCATGGCTGCTCCGGTTCCACGCTCAATCGGCCAGAGCAATTCCGTTTGGTAAGCGTTAATTGCGATGTCTTGCGTTGCCGACAGAAACGCGACACACATTGCGATAGCGCCCATGAACAGCGCGTGAGAATCGGGGGACAATCGAGCCATGGAGAACAACGCAACAACTAGGCCCAGTTGAGCGATGAAGATCCACCCACGTCGCCTCCCTAAAAAAGGCGGTATGTATTTATCAAGAATAGGTGCCCAGCAAAATTTAAAAAGATACGGCGTGCCGATAAGACTTAAAAAACCAATTTGTTTAATAGAGACACCGGAGGTGGTGAACCAAGCTTGAAGTGTTGAGCTTGTTAAGAATAGTGGGAGGCCCGAAAAAAAACCAAGGAAAAGAACAGCAGAAAGCCGACGATTTAGCCATGTTAATGGTGTCGCTTGAAACATTTATTCCCTTACCCTACTCAATCAACCCGGCTAGTGAGCCTGGATTAATTATTTCTGCGTCATCCCGGACTTGATCCGGGATCCATTCATATTAAAAACATGCGTCTATAAGATCACAAGCCTTCTATGCTATACTCCCCCAAAATTTTTCAATGGGGAATATGAATGTTAAATCAGTCGGTTATTGAAGCAGCCTTGTCGGGTATTACAGATCCTTACACACAAAAGCAGCTAAGTGAGTTGATCAAAATTACAGCGTTCGAGCTAAAAGGCGGTTCGTTAGCGCTAACCTTACATTTTAATTACCCTCTGGATGAGCCCGTCATGCGAGAGCTCATCACGCCGATATTAGTGGCAATCGATTCAATTAACTCAATAGACCTCACGTTTTCTTGGGCTACTAAAACCCACCCCAGCATTGATTCAGCGCAACCTATTCCCGGTGTTAAAAATGTCATCGCAGTGGCCTCTGGCAAAGGCGGCGTTGGCAAGAGCACTACAACCGTTAACTTGGCATTATCACTTTCAGCCTTAGGTGCTCGCGTGGGTATATTGGATGCCGATATCTACGGCCCAAGCATTCCTCTGATGTTAGGCGCGAGTGAGCATCCTAAAAGCAAAGACGGTAAGCGTCTAGAGCCTGTGCCTGCGCATGGATTGCAAACCATGTCGATTGGTTATTTACTTGACGATGACAAGCGTCCAGTCATTTGGCGTGGTCCTATGGTGAGCAGTGCGCTTCAGCAATTATTGCGTGACACTAACTGGGATAATCTCGATTACCTCTTAATCGACTTGCCGCCAGGCACCGGTGATATTCAATTGACCATGTCACAAAAAATTCCGGTTTCAGGTGGGGTTGTTGTAACCACTCCGCAAGACGTCGCATTGCTTGATGCACGCAAAGGCTTGGAAATGTTCAACCGTGTCAAAATTCCTGTGTTAGGCGTTGTTGAAAATATGGCGCAACACATTTGCAGTTCATGTGGTCAAGTCGAACACATTTTTGGTGAAGCCGGTGGGCAGCAGTTAGCCGATACGGTTGACGTACCGCTATTGGGAAGCCTCCCGTTAAATATACATATACGACAACAATCGGACAAAGGTGAGCCGATTGTTGTTCAGGATTCTTCTAGTGAGATCGCAAGCGCGTATAAAATTGCCGCTTTGTCCATGGTTGCAAATTTAAGCTTGCAAGGAGAGAGTGCTCGGGGTAAATTTCCAAAGATCGTTGTGATAAATAAATAGGTTTAGGAGAACGTCAATATGAGCATCAAGTCTGATAAGTGGATACGCAGAATGAGTGAAGAGACTGGAATGATCACACCATTCGAATCAGGTCAGGTCCGTAAATCAGCTAATGGTGATCGAATGATCTCTTACGGTACATCAAGCTACGGTTACGATGTGCGATGCGCGAACGAATTCAAGGTCTTCACCAATATCAACTCTGCTGTTGTTGATCCAAAAAACTTTGATAGTAACAGCTTCGTCGATGTGCAATCTGATGTGTGCATCATTCCGCCAAACTCCTTTGCCTTAGCGCGTACAGTTGAATACTTCATCATTCCGCGTAATGTATTAACCATTTGCTTAGGTAAATCAACCTACGCACGTTGCGGGATCATTGTGAATGTCACGCCGTTAGAGCCAGAGTGGGAAGGTCATGTGACATTAGAGTTTTCTAATACAACCAATCTGCCTGCTAAAATTTATGCGAATGAAGGTGTGGCTCAAATGTTGTTCTTACAATCTGATGAAGTGTGTGAAACATCGTATGCAGATCGGGCTGGAAAATATCAAGGCCAACGTGGTGTAACTTTACCCGTTGCTTAAGCTAAGAAAGGCTACAACAGCTTAAAAAAAAACCCGGGACTAGCCCGGGTTTTTTATATTCAGTTGAAAGACTAATCGTCTTCGCGTTTATCTTTTGCGTCAACTTGCTTAATCGGCAGGTGACTTGAAGAGTGAACACGTTCACGTAAATCTTTACCCGGCTTGAAGTGAACCGCATACTTGGATTCGGTGACCAACTTCTCGCCTGTTTTGGGGTTGTGTGCGCGCCGAGGCGGGCGATAGTGAAGTGAGAAACTGCCAAAGCCACGGATTTCGATGCGACCACCGCTTTGCATGGTTGATCCCATTTCGTCTATGATTTGATTGATAGCTAGCGCAATGTCTTTTTCAGCGATCTGCGGTAACTGCTTGCTTGCGATGTCTATAAGTTCAGATTTGATCATATTGTTCTCAGCTTTCCTTGCTGTCTCCTGCACTAAATTGAATCATGTAGAAATATGTTATCAGGAACCACATGTTTGCGCATTAGATATCTTGTGCGAGATCCTCCCTTTCTGGGGTAGTTTGTGTAAGGTGTTAACAATAGCTCTTTCAGTAATCTCAGCAAGTTGCGCTAACTCATCTTTGGAGATATTTAAGGGCGGAAGCCAGTATAAAGTATTGCCAAGAGGTCGTAATAATGCGCCTAATTTGACCGCTTCTTGATAGATCTCATAACCCAGTCTTGGGTGGCCAATGATTGGTTTTAGATCACATGCAGCCATTCCGCCGATGGCGCGCACGTTGGTGATTGCATCGGTGATTTTTGCGATGGTCCCAAAGTGAGCGCGCATGTCTTTTTCAAGCTGTGCGGCTTTGTGGGGGATGTTTTCATCGTCATAAACTGAGAAAGCTTCGAGCGCAATGGCAGCACACAGCGCGTTGCCAGTATGCGTGTGTGAATGCATGAACGCTTTACCCGTTCTGTAGTCATCATAGAATTGTTCGTAAATCTCGTTTGATGTGACGACGGCACTCATAGGAAGCCAGCCTGCGGTTAATCCTTTTCCAAGACAAAGAAAATCAGGTTCGATGCCTGCGTGTTCACAGGCGAGCATTTTCCCTGTGCGACCAAAACCTGTCATGATTTCATCCGCGATTAAATGAATGTCGTGTTCGTCACACCACACGCGCAATAAACGCAAAAAATCTTGGCTGTAAATTTTCATGCCGCCAGCACCTTGCAGAATCGGTTCGATGACGATGCCAGAAAGTGTGTGGGCGATGGGCGCAATTTTTCTGATTGTTTTCTTAAAAGCGCGTTTTGCATCATGCCATTCAGTGTCTTCTGAGCTGCTGACATAAGGGATGTTATGCAAGACATGTGTTTTGGGATAGAGCGATGCGTACGGTTTTTTATATAAGCCGGTATCGCTGACAGCGAGTGTCATGATGGTTTCACCATGGTAACTATTTTCAAGCGAGACAAAACGTTTTTTTGTTTTTTGTCCTCGGTTAATACGCGAATGTAAACTCATTTTAATCGCAATTTCAATTGCGCATGATCCATCGGATGCATAAAACACTTTGTCTAAAGAGTCTGTGAGGGCGGCGCACTTTTCAGAAAGTGCTACGATGGTTTCGTGTGTCGTGTTAGCCGCAATCACGTGTTCAAATTTATCGGCCTGTTTTATCAGGGCTTGCTTTAGGCGAGGGTGACCGTGACCCAGAGGTTTGCACCACCAGCTGGAAATGGCATCGATTAGATGTTGACCGCTCTCGGTTTCAATAAGAGCCCCTTTAGCGCTTTTAATGTTGAGGGGTTTGAATGTTTCGTAGTCTTTCATTTGAGAGCACGGGTGCCAAAAAACGTTTTGATCTCGTGTGTGAATTGTCATATTTGTGCATCCTTGGGCCATCAGTTTACTTTTGAGGGGTGCTTTTGTTGACAAATTATAATTTAAAACTACACTATGATCAATTCAGTTAATAAGGTGGAGACATGGAAGAAAAAACATTGTACACAAAAGAAGAGTGCGCAGCGCTATTCGAATTGCCATTAATGGATTTGCTCTTAAAAGCGCAAATAATTCATCGAGAAAATTTCCCCGCCAACGCAATTCAGGTCTCAACGCTTGTGAGTATCAAAACAGGCGGGTGCCCTGAAGATTGCGCATATTGCCCGCAGAGCGCACATTACAATACGCAATTAGAGCGCGAAAAATTAATGATGGTTGACGATGTGTTGGCAAAAGCCAAAGAAGCGAAAGACAGCGGCGCATCACGGTTTTGTATGGGGGCCGCTTGGCGACATTTAGGTAAGCGCGAAATGGATTCCATGAAAGAAATGGTTGTTAAAGTGAAAGAGCTAGGGTTAGAAACCTGTATGACCTTAGGCATGTTAACACAAGATCAAGCGAATGAACTCGGCAGTGCCGGCTTAGATTATTACAATCATAATTTAGATTCTTCGCCAGAATATTATGAAAAAATTATTACAACACGCACGTATAAAGATCGGTTGCAGACAATTGAAAACGTACGCGGTGCCGGTATTAACGTGTGCTCTGGCGGCATTATTGGTATGGGTGAGGGTCGCATCGATCGCATTGGCTTATTATTGCAGTTAGCGAACATGCCAGAGCCGCCTGAGAGTGTGCCTATTAATATGTTGATTGCCGTTGAGGGCACGCCATTAGCAGGCACGCCAAAATTAGATCCCATTGAGTTTGTTCGTACGATTGGTGTGACACGTATTTTAATGCCGAAAACCATGGTGAGACTATCAGCGGGTCGTGAGGATATGTCGGAAGAAACACAAGCCTTATGCTTTATGGCGGGCGCGAATTCAATTTTTTACGGTGAAAAATTATTGACTTGTAAAAATCCGGACGAGAATCATGATAGGCAGCTCTTTAAAAAGTTAGGTTTAGTGCCATTGATTCCCGAAGCATTGCAAACGGAAGCCACCGAAAATGTTTGATGATTTTATCAATGAAAAAGTCGCTGACAAAAAAGAAAAAACGCAGTACCGAACTCGCGTGGTGAAGCAGAGTTTGTTTCAGCGAGCTGACACCTTGTTTTTTTCGGGGAATGATTATCTGGGTTTAGCGAATCATCCTGCTGTTGTAGGCGCGTTTGCAGGCGCTGCAAAAACCTATGGCGTTGGCAGCACTGCTTCCCCAATGCTCGTGGGTTATCATGAGCCGCATCACGCCTTAGAAGAAGCGGTTGCTGAGTTTTTAGGATTCCCACGCGCCGTTATTTTTTCTTGTGGATACATGGCAAACTTAGGTGTGTTGAGCGCGTTGTGTGGTCGGCACGATACCATTTTTCTTGATAGGATAGGGCATGCATCTAGCATTGATGCGGTTAAGTTGTCAGGCGCAAAGTTAAAGCGATACCGACATGCGAGTGTTGAGCATTTAGCTGATTGCATACAGGGCGTTTCAAAGCGAAGATTAATTGTGACAGAAGGTGTTTTCGGAATGGATGGTGATATAGCGCCCGTTCCTGAGCTGTCTGCGCTAGCGAAAGAAACCTCATCAGGATTGTTGGTGGATGATGCGCATGGGTTCGGCATTATCGGTGATGGTGGTCGAGGCGTGTTGTCACATTATTCGTTGCCTGCCGATAGCGTGGATGTGTATCTCGCTACCTTTGGAAAAGCGTTTGGTTCCTATGGTGCTTTTGCAGCGGGTAGTGAGGTGATGATTGATGGGTTGGTTCAATTAGCCCGACCTTACATGTTCACAACCGCTATGCCACCGGCTATTCCAGCGTCTGTCTTAGCGGGTTTGCGTGTTTTGAAGGAAGAGCCTTGGCGTCATAGCGCGTTGACTGACGTGATAGCCTATTTTTCTAAAGGCGCAAAAGAACGTAAATTACCAATACTGCCGTCTATAACCCCGATACAAGTTTTTATGGTGGGAGAGTCTGTTGATGCAGAAGAGGCAGGTAAGCGATTAAGCGCGCTTGGTATTTTGGTTTCTGTGATAAGACCGCCGACGGTGCCAAATAAAACCTCTCGTTTGCGTATTTCCTTAAACGTGTCACACGCGCACGATGATTTGGATCGTTTGTTAGATGCATTGCAATCGTTAGGGATTCGCTATGACGCACCTTGAGTCAACCAGTGTTGTTGATAAGCGTGCATTAACCGATTCCTTTAGTGCTGCTGCGCCCAGTTACGATGAATTAGCAAAACTCCAGCGCTCGGTTGGTCTTGAGTTGTTGCCTTCGCCTAGCGATAAAGAAAAGGTAGTGCTTGATTTGGGTTGTGGTACTGGGTTCTTTGTTTCACATCTTTCTCGATTATATAAAAACGCAACGATCACGGGAGTCGATATTGCTTCGGGTATGATAGATTTTGCTAAAATGGGTAACCCGTCTTCTCGTTTCATCTGCGCAGATGCGCATCAGCTGCCTTTTGATGATAACTCAGTTGATTCGATTTACTCTAACTTAATGTTTCAGTGGAGTGATGACTTGTCATCTGCTTTTTCGGAGAGTCGAAGAGTGCTAAGCGCGAATGGTAGCTTGCACTTTAGTCTTTTAACAAAAAATACGATGAAAGAATTGCATCACAGCTGGGAGAAGGTGCCTGCTGATTTTCACTTAATGCAATTCAATGACAGTGCTGTAGTAGAGCCATTATTGCGTGAGGCGAGTTTTAGTGAGGTCAAAACGGTTTCTCGCACATATGAAATTTATTATCCTACGGTTAGGGCTTTCTTTTTAGCGATGAAGCAGTTGGGTTCAAAAAACCATGCTAAAAATCGTGGGCGTGGATTGTTGACAAAAGGCATGTTGGATCGAGTTGAGCAGTCTTATGAAATTTTTAGAACAAGCAACGGGATGTTGCCTGTTACATATGAGGTCTTGTTTGTTAATGCGTACTAAATATTATTTCATTACGGGGACTGATACCGATGTGGGAAAGACCGTTCTAACTTCAGCGTTATTAAGCGCATTGGTTATGAATGATTTCTCTGCAATTGGCGTAAAGCCTTTAGCCTCAGGCGCGACATTGACGCCGGAAGGTTTTCGTAATGACGATGCCCTCATGTTGATGAAGCACAGCTCAGTGCAGCTGCCCTATGATCAGGTTAATCCAGTCGTTTTTGAAAAACCGGTCGCGCCGCATTTTCTCTCCGATGATTTATCAGCAGAAGGTTTGTATTCTGCGCTAATCCCTGCAATGAGTGCGGACGTTGATTACTGTCTAGTTGAGGGTGTGGGTGGTTGGCAAGTCCCTTTGAATGAAAGAGAGTCGATGCCTGATTTTGCAGCGCGCTTAAGCGCGCCTGTGATTTTAATTGTGGGTGTGCGCTTAGGGTGTTTAAATCATGCGATGTTGACAGTGAATGCGATTGCCGAGAAAGGTTTAGTCTTGGCTGGTTGGGTTGCGAATACGGTTGATCCGGAGATGTTGAATATTGAAGAAAACATTGCAAGCTTAACGCGGATGATAAAAGCCCCTTTGTTGGGAGTTGTCCCTTATCAAGATCATCTTGATGTTAATCTTATGGCGAGTAATCTCGACGTGAGGAGTTTATGAGCAAGGCGATGGATTTGCTGGCGCTGTTGTCTGATGGCTGTTTCCAAACAGGTGATGATTTAGGTAAGCAGTTAGGGTTGTCGCGCAGCGGTATTTGGAAGTTAATGAATAAATTAACCGCTGAGTTTGGTGTTGATTGTCATAAAGTGAAGGGGCGTGGGTATTGTGTCCCCGGCGGAATTCAATTTCTAGAGGGTTCGCTCATCAGTGAAGTATTATCTGATACGGCTACCGCAAGCTTAAGTGCAATAGAAATTCTCCCAACGATTGATTCAACGAACGCCTATTTGCTCTCAAAACTAAGAGAAGGATTGCCGTCAGGTCATGCGTGCTTTGCGGAGTATCAATCTGCAGGTCGGGGCAGGCGTGGCAGAAAATGGTTTTCGCCGTTTGGGTGTAATATATTCTTGTCGTTATCGTGGCGATTTACACATGACTTTGCAGCCTTGGAGGGGTTGACTTTGTGCATTGCGATCGCGGTGGTTCGCGCGTTGCGTGCATACGGTATTGAAGGTGTTGAAGTAAAATGGCCTAATGATATTTTCGTTGAAGGAAAAAAATTAGCGGGCATTTTAGTGGAGATGCAGGCGGTTGCGCATATTGAAACATCCGTTGTTGTGGGTGTTGGGTTGAATGTGTCTATGCCAGAGCAGTCAAGCGAGCATCTCGATAAGCCGTTTGTTGATGTGAAAGAAATTGTTGGGCAAACGCCGGATCGAAATCGCTTGGCGGGTTTCTTGTTGAATGCTCTGCTTGATGTATTAAGTGGGTTTAATCAATCTTCCTTTTCTGGTTTTAAAGATGAGTGGATCAAGCTTGATATGTTAGCGGGAAGAGCTGTTGAGTTGTTAGTAGGTGAGAATGTTATAAAAGGTGTTGCGCGTGGTGTTGATGACCGCGGTGCGTTGTTAGTTGAGACAGATGGCGGCTTGAAGTCCTTTCACAGTGGGGAGGTTGTTTTTCAAAAGCGTTAGTACCTGTATTGTATAGACAATTAATTTTACGTATAATTTTACTCTAACTATTTAAAGGGGTTTGAGTATGTTGATTGAGGAGAAAAAAGATAACATTTCTGAATATTTTTCCATGAGCAGTTACGAAGATGTTTTTTTAGCGCTGGCAGCGGGCGTTGAGCATTTGTTTTTGGGTGAGATTGAGCAAGATCGTGATACGGCAAAGGCTTGGTTTAAACAGCTGGTTTCTCATGTTGAAAAACATCCTAGTAAACGTAAAGAGATCGAAAAAGTGGCGCTGACACTTTTGGACTATTTTCCCAGTTTTCGTGAAGCCAGTAAAACAGAGCCTTCCTTTGTAGATTCGCTTTTGCATTATTTATTAACCAGAAAAATATTCGAACATCCCGCTTTAGATATAGTCTTAAAGTTAGGCGCTAACTTAACGCCGTTGCAAGCCAAGCCTTTTTTAGAGAGCTTGAGTGTTCCTGAGCCTAGTTATGTTGGCGCAAGCCGCTATTTTTTTACCCATCGTTTTGTCTTTCACCTGTTAATGCAGCCTGATTTGGAGGCCGGCGGAGAGCATATTTTTCATAGTCGAGTCATCCGTAGTTTTTATCAGAAACTCACAGATGAAGAATATCAAGCGTGCTATAAGCGAATTTTTTCAAAGGAGGCGATGACATTTGATGAGCAAAAATCAAGAGTCATTGAATATGCCGAAAAGCAATTTTCGATAATCACGCCAAAGCCTTACAAGATTTCAATAAGCGATGTTACTGAAAAGGATACCCCTTTAGAATCCGCGATTAAACGAGGTGCTTCTCATCCGTTGGAGCTCTATAATAAGCTCGATAAGCAATCCTCTGCGAGCGAGAGCGTTAAGCTCCCCCTCGGTTTGCTTTACGAATGTTTTAAAGACCTGCCTCGTGTGTTTGAAGTGTTATTGAAGTTGCTAGTCAAAACAAACGTCTCGCAAGCCTACTCTTCAGTCTCATTAAAACCGAGCTTGTTTCAATTGGTTTCTGATGCGAATGATGAAGCGGCTTTGATTGCGCTGGAGTCTTTAGATGATGCTGGTTGGGTTCATCGAGCGATTAGATTGAATGATGTACGTGAGCTTAAGCAGTCATTAGTGGGGAAAAAGTTGACCTTTGAAATTGAGGCAGAGTTTGAAGCTCATTATGGGATGAAGGTATTATCCTATGCGCAAGAGCTGTATTCCGAAAACAGTTCAATTTGCCGATATCTTAAAACCGTTGGTTTTGAGTTACCGATGAGCGTGAGCGCAATGCAGATTGAGCAAGGTGCGGGTAGTGTTGGTCGTCGTGATAAATGCATTGTCATGTAGTGCTTTGTTTCATTTGACCCCTGCAATCACACGTTTTCCTGTGATGTAGCCTGCGCAAGCGCTGCGCCTGCAGGAGATGCGCGAAGCGCCTCAACGCATGTGTTGATTTGAATCCCGCAGGCGTTCACGTTGNNGCGGGCTACGAGAAACCTGATCGTACGCGCTTTTTTTCTTCTGATGTAGCCTGCAGGAAATACGTAATGTTATCTAAACTTCAAATCATCAATCGTAATCGTTGAAGCCGTTCCATGCTCTACATGTTCTAACTTCACTAACAAGTAATTATATTTAGGTGCAAGCCAGAAGGTGGTGCTGCGTTTGCTCTTGTCAGATTCTTTTTCCATGCGGACAGTGTCTAATGTGCCGATTGAGGTTCTAATGGTTTCATGGCCTTTAGGGTTGAACTGATAGACTTCGATTTTTCGGTCATCAACGAGTGTGTAGATGAACTCTTTCTTACCCCCCATTAAATCCTTTCGCATTTGCAGCTGATAGCTGATTTTATCCTGGGTGTCGTCGTGCAAAGGCAGGACGTATTGTTGTCCCTTATATTCGCTCACAGCCGTCAGGTCTGGCCAGTCAAAGGTGACGATGCTCGTCTTGTTCTTGTCGCCTTGCTTTTTAACATAACGGTAGGAAGCGGGGTGGTTTGTTTCGATGTTACCTTTGCTGTTTTCTGTGACATCCATTTTGAGAAACATGGAGGTTGACCAGCTGTGCATTTCTAGACCATAGGCATCATCGTTGTTTATTGTTAAGTCACGTGTTGCTTGGCCGACAGTCAGTCCAAAGGCTTTGATTTTATATTTTGCGGTATAGGGCTTAAATGGTGTGGCTAGGGCTGCGCAGCTGAGAAATAAAAGGGCAATTGCAAGTACGATTTGTTTCATCTGTGACCTCATGCTGGTAGGAAAGATAGGGCTATGTTATGCTCTTTTCGGGGTTAACTCAATAAGGAAACAACACCATGATGGATATTAAGCGTTTCGCCATCATTGCGCTATTGGCTTGGGTAATGGTTTTGCTCATACCAATTCTCACACCATTTCTACTGGCTGGTTTGCTTGCATATTTAGGCGATCCCATGGTGGAGCGATTGCATGCATGGCATGTTCCTCGGACGGTCGGTGTGTTACTGGTTTTCTTGCTCGTTATTTTAATTGTTTCAGGATTGAGCATACTGTTCGTACCAATCATTGAGGCCCAGTTCCAATTGTTCACTACAAAATTACCCGCCATGATTGCTTGGTTACAAACAGGCTTTTTAGACTGGTTGCGTCAATATGTTGATGTGGATGTTGTCAGCATGGAGACAGTGCAGGCCCAGGTGGCAGCATCCTTGCCGAAACTCGGCCAGATAACGCAGCATATTGTCCAAGCGATTTCTTATTCTGGTTTAGCCGTCTTAGGCATTGTCATTAACTTCTTCTTAGTGGTCGTAGTCTCATTTTACTTGATGCGCGATTGGAATAAATTATTAGACGTCGTTGAAAAAGCGCTACCAGCTAAATACCGTGACACGGTCATGCAATTAGCCCAGAGCTCAGATGAAGTCTTGGGCTCGTTTTTAAGGGGGCAGTTGCTAGTGATGTTAGCCCTTGCAATTATCTACTCTGTCGGTTTGTCGGTGCTAGGGTTAGACGTTGCTTTTATCATCGGCGTGACGGCGGGTTTAATCAGTGTCGTCCCTTACCTAGGCACAATTACAGGATTTATTTTGGCCGTTGTAGCTGCGCTGTTCCAGTTTAAAACGGGCATCTCTGTTATCTGGGTCGCGTTAATTTTTGTATTTGGTCAGCTAGCAGAGGGTATGGTGTTAACACCGTTGTTAGTCGGGGATCGCATTGGCTTGCAT
>DKOI01000072.1 GCA_002469885.1 Legionellales bacterium UBA7366
ATTGGATTTACAATGAGCTTGTTTATGTCGACCCTCGCCTTTGAAGGAACAGAGATGAACATGGTCGCCCATCAAGCAGTCTTGTTTGGTTCTCTCATCTCTGCTCTTTGGGCTTGGGTGGTGCTGAGTCGAAAACGCTTGTTCACCTGGGTGAAGTCAAGAGTTAACGTGCTATAGCGGGCGGCGCCATTATTCTCTCATTTTCTGCAATTTGGGCTTCTCGTACCGGCTTGAGGATTTCTGTGCGGAAAAGTCTGTTCATATTCTCCTTTTCGTTCGCTTTCGCTTCCTGTTGAGAGTGATTTTTCAACAGTTTGTAAGCCGGGTTTATTAAGAAGAATAACAAAAAACTGCTGAGTGTCGAAATTGCAGTTAAGGCGCACTGTGATGCACATCCTATGCTTTGAGCTGCGACCGAAAGAAAACTGCCAAGTTTCATCAGGATATTGCTCGAAGCCAAGTGCACCACACAATGCGGTGAAATTAATGGCGCAACAAATAACCCTAGTAAAGCGCTTAACCCTATCGTAGACAAAACGCTGAGCCCGGCCATAAGAATGCCAAGTTTTGGGTGAATTGCTCTGTTGGCTTCATAGGACTCAACAGGGGAGGTGAGCGTACGACCAAACCAGTAAACGAGCTTTGCTGTGTAATGTATCGCACTCAATAGGATTAAGGGGATAATGTCTATTATTATACGTGGAAGTATCGGTAAGGTATGCCGCCAGGACTGTTTTCTGTAGTTATCAATAGCAAGTAAACTAAGGTCGGCTATTACTAATGGAATGTATTCTGCTAAAAACTTGGGAACGAACATGAGTACGTTGATAGGGTTCCAGTTATAGGTTTCATCTTCTTCTTTAAATACATACCTAAAATTGTTTTTAACAAAAAAACTGGAGGGCAGCGATGGCGAGTCAGGTGCTGAATATTTAAAGTTATTTTCAATTTCTTGGGCAAGTCTTCTGAGAACAACATTCCCTTTAAAGTTCACGACAAGGTGTTTTAATTTAGCGTGCTCTGCTTTTTCAAAGGGGCCTATGAAGCTTTCTTCTTTGCTTTCTTTAGGCCATTCTTTTATGAGTGTTTGAAAATAAGAATCATCTTTCCTGCGGCCAGCCAATGATTGCAAGGTATTAAGTGATATTTTACTGTTTTGTCCTTCATTAATTAAGGTATCAATCGTTTTGTTAACACGCGCTTTGGTGATGTGAACTGTTTGTGCCTTTCCAAGGTTGTGTTTTATTGTGGCATATATTGCTTTGTTGTTGTTCTTTAAAGCGAAGTGTATTCCCTTTTCCAGGGGGTCGGATCCATCGTTACCCACAAACAATTGCGTAATCGTATATTGAGATTCAGGGAGATGCCTTATAACATCGGGAAGACAAAAAAATTGGGGTCGATATGTTTCGCCGAGTGTGGCGCCTAATTGTTCTCGGTTGCTAACATGTATGTGCGTTGGTTTATAGTGAGGAATATTTTCATTGTTATAGCTTCCTTTGTACTCAATGCCAATAGGTGATGTTTTCTTGTATCGCCATGCATTATTTTTCAAGCGATATCGATATTGAGCGTGCGTAAACTGTTGTGTGGCAATAAGTCTATCATCAGTTGTAAAGTTGTACTCTAGATTGATTAGTTTTTTTGGTCGCTCTGCTGTCGGTTGCCATTCGGTGTTATCACTGACTGCATATATTGGGCCGTATCCTTCAGGGGTTTGAAGGCCGTCTTTTCCAGCTGAGCTGGTTAATAACTTTCCTACGTTGTGCCCTAAATCTTGACTCCATGCTTGATATAGTATTTGTGAATATCCCCCTTTTTTCAGGAATCGATTAAAATCAACTTGGTGTTTATTAAAGGAGGTGATGCTTTCAGGTAGGAAATCCGCTTGTTCTGCCGCTGAAAATCCATTAAATCGAAGTTGCAAGTTTCTAGCGTAGTCTTTCGAGAATTGTGTAAAGTTAGTGGTTTTTTTTCCTCTATAGTAATCTCCTCTATAGAAATCTCCAGTTATGCCCTCCTCATCCCGCAGTAATGTCGTTAAAGCAAGGTTTGTTGTTTTGCTTAAAAGAGAGGTGGGTATGGAATAGCGCCACTTTGTCATATCCTCGATCCTTGATTTTTATAGTAATTAGATCTCCATTATAGATGAAATAAAAAAAGCCAACAAGATGTCGCGCCTAAAGAGATGAGACATTTTACGAGTAGATGCAGTATAATGAGCTCCTGTTGAATCGATATTAACCATGAACCTAGTGTGAAAAAGATTATGATAACGACGGATCCAATTATTCCACAAACACCTTTGAGAGCGAGAATTACCCAGGCAACACACGCGGATGAAAGCGAGTGCGTTAACCTTTTGTTGCAAACGGCGCAATTGAGCGAAGACCAACAAAGTCGCGCGCAACTTTTTGCGCGAGAACTGGTTGAAAATGTACGCAAGTCATCTGAAGATCAAGGCGGTCTTGATAGCATTTTAGAAAAGTATGATTTATCCAGCGAAGAAGGCATTGCACTGATGTGCGTTGCTGAAGCCTTGTTGCGCATACCTGATACAGAAACGATTGACAAATTATTAGAAGACAAGCTCAGCGCGTCAGATTGGTTGAGCCATCTTGATTCGGATGATTCTCTGTTTACAAATGCGGTCACGTGGTCGTTAATGTTGACTGGCAAGCTCTATGCCAATAATGGTCACTCAGAAAGCCGTTTGAAAAATATTTTAAAGAAGCTCACACAAAAAGGGTCGGGTTTAGCCGTTAGACCTGCGGTTAAAAATTTCATGAAGTTTTTAGGCAAGAAATTTGTGATGGGTCAAACTATTTCAGAAGCACTCAAGCGGGCTCGTAAAATTGAATCACGTGGATACCGTTATTCATACGACATGCTGGGAGAGGCTGCAAGAACGGCAGATGATGCCGCTGCCTATTACAAAGCCTATGTTGATGCCATTGAAGCTATTGGTGCGCATGCGGCAGGGCGAGGGCCGATAGAAAGCCCTGGCATCTCCATAAAATTATCAGCCTTGCACCCGCGCTATGAAGTGGCCAAACACGATCGGGTTATGAATGAATTGGTTTCACGGTTGCGTGAACTCGCTATTCTTGCGAAAAAATTTGATGTCAATCTCACGGTAGATGCTGAAGAAGCTGATCGTTTAGAATTATCCTTAGATGTAATTGAGGCTGTTTTTCGCGATAAAGCATTAGACGGCTGGGAAGGTTTTGGTTTGGCTGTTCAGTCATATCAAAAGCGCGCCCCGTTTGTCCTAGATTGGTTGGCCTCACTGTCGCGTGATTGCAAGCGAAAAGTAATGGTACGTTTAATTAAAGGCGCCTATTGGGATAGCGAAATTAAACACTGTCAAGAACTGGGTTTGTCAGGCTATCCTGTCTTTACTCGAAAGCACTCAACCGATGTTTCCTTTTTGGCGTGCGCGAAAAAAATATCTGAAAATCTCGATGCGTTTTATCCTCAGTTTGCAACACACAACGCGCATTCAATTGCGTTTGTTGTTGAGCTAATGGGTGATACGCCGTTTGAATTTCAGTGTTTGCATGGCATGGGCCAAAAACTCTATGACCATATCGTTGGCGAGAATCAGAAAAATATTCCTTGCCGCATTTATGCGCCTGTCGGCACACATAAAGATTTATTGGGCTACTTGATGAGACGCTTATTAGAGAATGGGGCAAACACCTCGTTTGTTAATCTCATTTCTCACCCAGAAACATCGACAGATGAATTATTAGTTGATCCTGCTGTGCGCATAAAAGCACTTGATTTAAAGCCCCATCCACATATCCCTATGCCCGTTGATATTTTTGGCGCTAGCCGAAAAAATTCTGTCGGGATTGATTTGAGTAATGTTGATGCCCTAGCTGATTTGAAAAACGCAATGGAAACTTCCTTAGACACACCTATTGCAGCGTCATCGATCGTGTCAGGAAAAATATTATCGGGTGATGCCAGAATATTGAGCTCGCCTGCTGACAGTGGTTGTCAGATTGGTTCAGTCACACCTATTGATGAATCGGGTATCGATCTCGCCCTAAATGCAGCACACGCAGCTTTCCCGGCTTGGAGTGCGGTGTCGATTGATGAGCGTGCAGCGCAATTGAATCGCGCGGCGGATTTGCTTGAAGAGCGCATGCCGTTTTTCATGGCCATTTTATCAAAAGAAGCAGGTAAAACGATTGCAGCCTGTGAATCTGAAGTGCGAGAAGCTATCGATTTCTGCCGTTACTATGCGGTGAGCGCACAAGAAAATTTAAAACCCATTCATTTACCCGGGCCTACAGGTGAATCAAATCAACTGTTCATGAAAGGTCGTGGTGTCTTTGTGTGTATTAGTCCCTGGAACTTTCCATTGGCTATCTTCATGGGTCAAGTGGTCGCCGCTTTAGTGGCAGGTAATGTGGTTTTAGCAAAGCCTGCGGATCAAACGCCAATCATTGCTTTTGAAGCGATTAAACTTTTACATGATGCCGGCATTCCAACAGATGCGCTTCACTTATTAACAGGGCGTGGTTCTGTTATTGGTGCGCGCTTGTTGCCTGACAATCGAATTGCAGGCGTGATGTTCACAGGGTCAACTGAAACAGCCGCTGTAATCAATAAAGCTTTAGCGGATCGACAAGGCGCCATTGTGCCATTTGTCGCAGAGACTGGCGGTCAAAATGCAATGATTGTCGATTCATCTGCTTTGCCCGAACAAGTTATTGAAGATGTAATCCGTTCATCATTTGATTCTGCGGGTCAACGTTGTTCGGCACTGCGCGTCTTATATGTGCAAGATGATGTTGCTGAAACAATGATCACCATGTTGAAAGGCGCTATGGCAGAGCTCAGCATGGGAAATCCAGGTTTGTTATCAACAGACGTGGGTCCTGTGATTGATGATGCCTCAAAGCAAACCTTGCAAGATCATTATGATCGCATGACGAAGGAAGGTGAGTTGCTCTATCAGGTCTCAGTACCGTCAGACGCTGGTCATTTTTTTGGCCCTTGTGCTTTCGAAATAGACAGCGCTAAGCGCCTTGAGCGCGAAGTATTTGGTCCATTCCTGCATGTGATCCGTTTTAAGGTGGGTGATTTAGGTCGGGTTGTTGAAGAAATCAACGCAACAGGTTATGGTTTAACCTTAGGCGTGCACAGTCGTATTCAACACGTGGCTGAAGAAGTGTTTAATGCAACCATTGCAGGTAATACCTATATCAATCGAAACATGATTGGTGCCGTGGTGGGTGTGCAGCCGTTTGGTGGTGCTGGTCTTTCAGGAACAGGCCCAAAAGCCGGTGGACCACATTACTTGTACAGGTTGTGCTCAGAGCGAACGCTTTCAGTCAATACGACAGCCGCAGGCGGCAACGCCTCTTTATTAATATTAGAAGAAGGAGATAGTTAACGTGGAAGCGTCAAATCCCATCGTATTTGTCATATTTCTGATTTTTTCCGGAACAGCGGTTTTGGCGACATTAGCATTGTTTACTAGACAATCACTCTTAGTGGCTTATATGGCGCTAGGCATGATTTTAGGCCCTTGGGGTTTTCAGTTTATTTCAGATTCCACCATGATTCAAAGCACCGGTGATGTGGGCATTATCTTCTTGTTGTTTTTATTGGGTTTGCATTTGCACCCTCAAAATTTGGTGAGAATGTTAGGCAAGGTGAGTTGGATTGCGCTTGTGAGCTCCGTTGTGTTTGCGGGTTGTAGCTTCGCAGTGTCAATGGCGTTTGGGTTTTCTTTCACGGGCAGTTTAATTATCGGTGCTGCCATGATGTTTTCCAGCACAATTATCGGCTTGAAGCTATTGCCGACAACAGTGTTGCATCACCAGCATACCGGTGAGTTGATGATCAGTGTGTTGTTGATGCAAGATATTATTGCTATTGTCGTGCTGCTCTTTGTCCAAGGCGCGGCAGATACCTCGGTCTCATCTTGGATTGCGCTTGCTAAAGTCGTCGCAGCATTTCCGCTATTAATAGGCGTGGCCTATGTTTTCCAGCGGTTCGTGTTAGTCAAGCTGTTGGAGCGCTTTGATCGTTTTCAAGAATACATTTTTTTATTGTCAGTTGGTTGGTGTTTGAGTATGGCCGAGCTTAGCCATGTGATGAGTTTATCAGAAGATATTGGAGCGTTTATTGCAGGCGTTGCTATTGCGACCAATCCTATTTCGTTTTATATCGCTGAGAGCCTAAAGCCCTTGCGCGATTTCTTTTTGGTCATTTTCTTTTTCTCCATCGGCGCGGGATTTGATTTTGGTTATTTGCCCGAAATCATTATTCCAGCGATGTTACTTGCAGCTATCGCATTGGCCTTAAAGCCGATCGTTTACCGTGGATTATTCGTGTTAACCGGGGAAAATCCGGGCGTATCCTGGGAAGTGGGTGTGCGTTTGGCCCAAGCCAGTGAGTTCTCTATTTTAATCGCAGCTCTCGCGCTAGGCACGGGCTTATTACAGTCTGCTGAAGCGAGCCTGATTCAAGCGGCAACCATCATCACGTTTGTAGTATCTTCATACTGGGTCGTGATGCGTTATCCGACACCTGTTTCAATGTCTGATAAGTTGCGACGCGATTAATATGCAGATCAATCCTGACTCGGGTTTGATAGAGGGCGTGGTTTATCTGCCAAGCCCGCACCGTGGAGAGCGTTCAGCAGACATTGATTTACTCGTCATTCATAATATTAGTTTACCGCCTGGTCAGTTTGGTGAGCAATATATTCACGCTTTATTTGAAGGTACGCTTGATACCAGCGCTCACCCGTATTTTAAACGCTTAGCAGGTTTGCAGGTTTCTTCTCATCTGCTGATTCAGCGCACAGGCGTTATTACGCAATTCGTCCCGTTTCATGAGGTTGCTTGGCATGCGGGAGTTTCTTCATTTGAAGGGCGAGAGGCGTGTAACCAATATTCCATAGGTATTGAGCTCGAAGGCACAGATGATGAGCCGTTTGAGGCGATTCAATATGATGTGCTGAGCAAGGTTACTCAAGAACTAGTTAAAATTTACCCAAAAATCAATAAGCACAGAATTGTTGGGCACAGTGATGTTGCACCAGGACGCAAAACCGATCCAGGACCTTACTTCGATTGGGGTTATTACCATTGTATATTGGATGGACTCTCTGCATAATATAAGTTAGAGCACTGAAAAAGAGGTGATACGGATATGTCTTTCATAGCGTTATTAATTTGTCTTGGATTGGAACGATTCTGGGACGGTGTTGCTGACCTGCGTTATTTTGGTTGGTTCAACATGTATAAGGACCTGTTTAATAAACATTTAGGCGATAAGCCTTTTTGGCAGGGTTATGTGAAGCTCGCGGGCTTAGTTGTTCCGATTTTAGTGATCACTTTTATTGTATCGCTAATCTTCGGCGGCATGCTCGGTGAGTTAGGCTCAATTATTTTTTCAGTGTTAGTGCTAGCTTACTGTATCGGCCCCGGTAATCTTTATGCGCAAGTTAAAAAATGTGTCATTAAAGGTGAAGACGGCAAGACCACATTGGCGGCTGAGCAAATCAAAACATTCTTCGGCTTAGAAGCGGCTAGCGATGATCACGCTGCGCGCTTAGAGCTCTCTCAAACTATCTTAACAGTCGCAAACAGACGCCTCTTCGCGGTTTGCTTTTGGTTTGGTGTGTTGAGCATTTTTGGCTTAGGGCCAATCGGCGCCTTACTTTACCGCTTAGTTGTTTTGTGTGAATCTGAAGAAAGCATGGGCAAGCAAGGTGAGTTAATTCAATCTATTTTAGATTGGCCTTCAGCGCGTGTTTTAGCGTTTGCTTATGCGGTTACCGGAAACTTCATGGGCGTTTTTCCTGCGTTATCAAAACACATTTTAGACGGTTTAGATAAAAACGGTGATGTATTAAAAGCATCTGCAAGAGCCGCTTTTGGT
This sequence comes from Legionellales bacterium UBA7366, assembly GCA_002469885.1. Lineage (GTDB taxonomy): Bacteria > Pseudomonadota > Gammaproteobacteria > UBA7366 > UBA7366 > UBA7366. Next base: position 7,912 of record DKOI01000072.1, read on the forward strand.
ATTGCTGAAGACACCGCTGAAAAAGATCAAGAGATTGATCCTTTGCAAGCGTTGCATTTATTAGACCGAGCATTAGGCTCATGGGTGTTAGTCGTATTAGTTTTCAATATTATCTTTTAAAGAAATTTCTATTTCGTACCCTTCTGCTGCTAGGCGTGGTCTCCACGCCTAGCATTTTTGCATGTGAGATTCACGATGGCGATAAAACCCTCTTGCCGATGCCTGAGCGCGCAAGGCGAATCGTCACTTTAGCCCCTAATTTAACGGAGTTTGTGTTTGCAGCTGGTGCAGGGGATCGGTTGGTCGGTGTGTCTTCCTATAGTGATTTTCCTCATGCGGCAACTAAGCTTCCGGTTGTGGCCGATTACCACAGTGTTGACTTAGAACGCATGACAGCGTTGCAGCCAGATTTAATTATTGCATTAAAAGGGGCTTCAAACGCAGTGCAACTACGTGTGTTTGAAAATAAAGGCGTGCCTGTGTATTGGGTTGATATTCGTTACCTCAGTGACATCCCCAAAACGATTTCGGACTTAGGCTGTTTGGCAGGGACGCAAGCAGAGAGTTCGCGTTCGGTGGGTGAGTTTAAGAAGCAACACCTGTTGCTCCAACAAAAATATGCCTCCTTGAAGCCTGTGCGTGTTTTTTTTGAAATGAGTGAGAAACCGTTGTTGACGGTGACAGATAAAACACTGATAGACGATGTGATTACGTTGTGTGGCGGACGCAATATTTTTGCCGATGCAAACAGTATCGTGCCAATGGTCAACGTGGAAGAAGTGCTCTCACGTAATCCTGAGGCTATTGTCAGTGCGTCACTGAGTCGAGATTGGAAGGCGAGGTGGCTTAAGTGGCCAGAGATTGTCGCGACTAAGCAAGAGGCATTCATTTCGCTAGAGCCAGATTGGATAGAGCGCGCAGGCCCTAGAATCCTCAAAGCCGCAGACCAGCTCTGTGTTGAGTTGGATTATTCGCGCAAATAATGGCTAGCTTGCGCATTTAATACCCATAGTGGAAACACCGTCCTTGATGTTTTTGATCAGCAAATCATAGAGATAATCATTTTTAAGATCAAAATATTTTCTATGGGCTGATATTGGTCTTTTTTGGGGCTACATTCCACTTTTTACTATTTCAGCCAATAGTGAAACCGAGCATTTTCCGGTACACTAACCGCTGACTAGAATGAGAGAAAGGTGAACATGACGGATAAAAATGTAAACACGGATATCGATGCTGTTGAGCGTCAAGAGTGGCTGGATGCGTTAACTACAGTTGCGCAATTTGAAGGCGCTGATCGTGCTCGAGAAATTTTAGAAGCATGTGTCTCACATGCTCAAACCTTGGGTGTTGAAACGCCAGGTTTAGGTTCTACCTCTTATGTTAATACCGTTTCGGTCGATGAACAGCCAAGCTATCCTGGCGACTTAGCCATTGAAAACAAAGTGCTGGCTTACATCCGTTGGAATGCGATAGCGATGGTCTTGCGTGCTAAACGTGATGCTGGCGGTGTCGGTGGTCATTTATCGTCATTTGCGTCTATTGCCGTTTTATACGAAGTGGGAATGAATCATTTTTTCAAAGGGCGCAGTGAAAAAAGTTTAGGCGACCTTGTGTATTTCCAAGGCCACTCTTCTGAAGGCAATTATGCGCGTGGATTTTTAGAAGGGCGTGTTGATAAAAAACAGCTCGCCAATTTCAGACAAGAATCTGCAGGCAACGGATTGTCCTCTTATCCACATCCGTGGTTAATGCCAGACTACTGGCAGTTTGCAACAGTGTCCTTAGGTTTAGGTCCATTGCAAGGCATCTTTCAAGCTCAAATGATTAAATACATGGAAAATCGAGGTTTCCTCGAACCCTCTGATCGTAAAGTGTGGATCTTCACAGGCGATGGCGAAATGGATGAGCCAGAATCAATTGGCGGTTTAACTATCGCTGCGCGTGAAGGTTTGGATAATTTAATTTATGTAGTCAATTGTAATTTACAACGTTTAGATGGTTTGGTTCGCAGTAACTATAGAGTCATCTCGGAACTCGAAAATCTTTTTCGTGGTGCAGGTTGGCATGTTATTAAAGTGATGTGGAGCAGTGCGTGGGATGTTATATTCGCAAAAGACAAAGCCGGGCTGTTAGGCAAAGCGTTGGGCAACTGTGTGGATGGTCAAATGCAATCCTATGTTGCACGAGGCGGCGCTTACTTTCGCGAACATTTCTTTAATCAAGATCCAGCGTTGTCAGCCTTAGTCGCTGATATGTCTGATGAAGACTTAGAAGGTCTTGCGCGTGGTGGTCATGATCCTGTAAAGGTTTACGCTGCGTATAAAGCGGCAGTGGAACACAAAGATCAACCGGTTTGTATTTTAGCGCACAGCGTTAAAGGTTATGGTCTAGGGTCTGCAGCTGAAAGTCAAAACATTGCGCATAACGCGTTGGATATGGATGAGCCACAACTCAAAGCATTCAGGGATCGTTTTGATTTGCCGTTAAGTGATAAGCAGTTATTTGATTTTGAATTTGTAAAACCCGCTGAAAAAAGTGAAGAGTTACAATACCTTCATAAAATGCGCGAAAAGTTAGGCGGTTATTTGCCAGCGCGTTCTGAAGAGTGTGAATCTTTGGCGGTGCCAGAACTCTCAGCGTTTGAAGCGATTACAAAAGGCACCGATGGCCGTGAAATGTCATCAACCATGACGTTTGCACGTGTGTTGAATGTTATCTTGAAAGATAAAGTGCTAGGTAGGCGCGTAGTGCCTATTTTTTCTGATGAAGTGCGTACATTTGGTATGGAAGCATTATTCCGCCAAATTGGCATTTACTCACCAAAAGGCCAGCTTTATGAGCCTGAAGATAAAAAACAATTAATGTATTACAAGGAAGCCAAGGACGGACAAATGCTTGAAGAGGGCATTAACGAAATTGGCTGCATGGCTTCATGGTTGGCAGCAGCAACAGCGTATAGCACGCATGCTTGCCCTATGATTCCCGTTTTCACTTACTACTCAATGTTTGGCTTCCAACGTATTGGTGATTTGATATGGGCAGCTGGCGATATGCGCGCACGCGGATTTTTGATTGGCGCAACGGCAGGTCGTACCACTCTAGAAGGTGAGGGTCTACAGCACCAAGACGGGCACAACTTACTTATCGCAAGCCACGTGCCAAGTTGTGTGTCTTATGATGCAACGTTTGGTTATGAAATGGCGGTTATCATGCGCGAAGGTTTGCGCCGTATGATGACAGAAAAAGAAGATGTTTTTTATTACATTACAGCGATGAACGAGAAGTACGTGCATCCTGCTATGCCTAAAGGCGCCGAAGAAGGTATTTTAAAAGGCATGTATCTTTTTGAAGAGTCAGATCAAAAATCGAAACTCAAAGTACAGTTGATCGGCTCAGGTGCGATCTTCAATGAGGTGACAGCAGCTGCTGAAATTCTTAAGAAAGAGTTTAAGGTTCACGCTGATATTTGGGCCTCGACCAGTTTCAATGAAATGCGTCGTGATGGCTTAGACGTTGCGCGTCAACATATGTTGAACCCTTCTAAAAAGCGCGGCCAGACTTACGTTGAAAAATGTTTGAAAGGTAGAGCGGGCCCTGTCGTTGCGGCAACAGATTATGTGAAAGAATACGCAGATCAAATTCGTGAGTTTGTGCCTGGCCAATATACAGTGCTCGGTACTGATGGTTACGGTCGAAGTGATACGCGTGAAAAATTGCGTACATTCTTTGAGGTGGATCGCTATTACATTGTTGTGGCAGCACTCTATGCGATGTCACAAGATGGGTTGGTTGAGGCTGCAGTTGTTGAAAAGGCGATTAAGAAATTCAACATCGATCCTAAAAAACCAAACCCTATTACGGTATAAACTGGGAGGAACCCTTGTCAATTTTAAAAGAAATTCAAATACCTGATATTGGCGGCGCAACTGATGTTGCCGTTATTGAAATCTTAGTGAATATCGGTGATCGTGTTGACGTCGAAGATCCCTTGATCACGCTTGAAAGTGATAAAGCCACTATGGAAGTGCCTTCGAGTGATGCCGGTATTGTTAAAGAAATTTTAGTGTCTGTTGATGATAAAGTGCAAGAAGGCAGTGTGATTATGCGCGTGGAAGTTACCAGCGCAGAACAACCAGCTGCTAGCGCGGCTGTTCCTGAAGTTGCGCCTGCAGCAGTCTCCAGTGAGCCTACGACAGAGACAGTTTCCGTGCCTGATATTGGCGGAGCTGATGATGTTGCGGTTATCGAAGTGCTTGTGAAAGCCGGCGATACGGTTGCAGCTGAAGATGCATTGCTAACATTGGAAAGTGATAAGGCGACGATGGAAGTGCCATCACCTTTTGCTGGGACTGTTAAAGAAGTGTTGGTTGCTGTCGGTGATAACGTGAAAGAAGGGTCTGATATCGTTGTCTTAGACGGTGTTGTGACAGCCTCTAGTGCGAAGCCTGCAACAACTAGTGCACCTAGCAAAACCGCTAGCGCACCAACGCCGGCTGCTGCGTCCAAACCTGCGCCGCTTTCTTCGATTGATATTCCACCCGCAGGCACGAATATTCACGCAGGCCCCGCAGTTCGTCGTATCGCGCGTGAGTTTGGTGTGGATATGCGTCGCGTTAAAGGTTCAGGCCGCAAAGCGCGTGTGACGGTTGATGATGTTCGTTTATATGTGAAATCTGAACTCGCTAAAACACAATCGGGTCAAGTGGGCTCAGGCTTGCCAGTTGCGCCGGTTGTTGATTTTGCTAAGTTTGGTGAGGTGGATACGTTACCCCTGACGCGCATTCAAAAGTTAAGCAGTAAAGGTTTACATCGCAATTGGTTGATCGTTCCGCATGTGACGCAATTTGATGAGGTCGATATTACGGAGCTAGAAGCGTTCCGTAAAAAAGAAAAAGCCGGTGCTGAAAAGCAAGGTTTTAAATTGACACCGCTTGTTTTCATTATGAAAGCGGTTGTGGCTGCGTTGCAGGAATACCCGCGTTTTAACTCATCACTTGCAGCTGATGGTGAGAATCTTGTTATGAAGAAATATTTCCATATTGGTGTTGCTGTGGATACACCTGATGGATTGGTTGTGCCGGTTGTGCGTGATGTTGATCAAAAAGATTTATTCCAATTAGCTAAAGAGTTGGGTGAAATTTCCGTTAAGGCGCGCGATGGTAAATTGAAGCCTGCGGATATGCAAGGTGGTTGTTTTACTATTTCAAGTTTAGGCGGCATCGGCGGTACGGCATTTACGCCTATCGTGAATGTGCCTGAAGTGGCTATCTTAGGTGTGTCGCGCTCTGCGATGAAGCCTGTTTATAAAGAAGGTGCGTTTGTGCCGCGTTTGATGTTGCCCCTCTCATTATCTTACGATCATCGTGTCGTTGATGGTGCTGTGGGCGCGCGTTTCATTACGCACGTTAATAAATGTTTGTCTGATTTACGATTATTGTTGCTATAGAATTGACTGGAGAAGAAAGAGAATGAGTACGAAAGATTTGCATGCTGATGTTGTTGTGTTGGGAAGTGGTCCTGGTGGATATTCTGCAGCCTTTAGAGCGGCTGACTTAGGGCTAAGCGTTATCCTGATTGAGCGTTATGAGCGGATTGGTGGTGTGTGTTTGAATGTGGGGTGTATCCCTTCAAAAGCCTTGTTGCACGCGGCTAAAGTGATTGACGAAACCGAAGACATGTCACAATACGGCATTGATTACGGTAAGCCTAAGATTGATGTTAAAAAAATTGCGAGCTGGAAAGATTCCATCGTATCAAAACTAACGGGCGGCTTGCAGGCGATGGCTAAGCAGCGCAAGGTCACTATTGTTCAGGGTGCCGGTAAGTTTCTTTCTGACAAAAGTCTTGAAGTCGATGGCGCCAAAGGTAAGCAAACAGTTACCTTTGATAATTGTATTATTGCAGTGGGTTCAACACCGGTTCAATTGCCTTTCTTGCCGAACGAAGATCCTCGCATCATCGATTCTACAGGTGCGTTAGAGCTAGAAGACACTAAGTGCAATATGTTAGTGATTGGTGGTGGTATCATCGGTCTTGAGATGGCGACGGTTTACGATGCGTTGGGTACTGATATTACAATCGTCGAATTCATGGATCAGATTATTCCAGGTGCGGATAAAGATATTGTGAAGCCTTTACATAAGCGCATTGAAAACCGTTATAAAGACATTATGTTGAAAACCAAAGTTGTTAAGGTTGATGCGAAGAAAGACGGTCTTTATGTGACGTTTGAAGGTGATAAAGCGCCAGAGAAGCCTGTTAAATACGATCGCATTTTATGTGCCGTAGGTCGTCGTCCAAACGGCGGTTTGATTGACGCAGACAAAGCGGGCGTTAATGTTGACGAACGCGGGTTTATTTCAGTTGATAAACAATTGCGTACGAATGTTCCGCACATCTATGCGATTGGTGATGTTGTTGGTGACCCAATGCTCGCGCATAAAGCGGTGCCTGAAGGGCGCACTTGTGCTGAAGTGATCTCAGGTAAGAAGCATTACTTTGAGCCAGCCTGCATCCCTAGTGTTGCTTATACGGACCCTGAAGTTGCATGGGTTGGTTTGACTGAGAAAGAAGCGAAAGAAAAAGGCGTAAAGTATGACAAGGGTTCATTCCCTTGGGCGGCAAGTGGTCGCGCGCTGAGTAACAACCGGAGCGAGGGAGTCACGAAAGTGATGTTTGACGATAATAACCGAATAATTGGCGCAGGTATTGTTGGCCCCAATGCAGGTGAATTAATTTCAGAAATGTCGCTAGCGATTGAGATGGGTTGTGACGCAGAAGATATTGCGTTAACCATTCATCCACATCCAACATTGTCTGAAACGGTGATGATGGCGACTGAAGTGTTTGAAGGTACAATTACAGATCTTTATATGCCTAAGAAGAAAAGTAAAAAGAAGTAGTTTTAAATAATGACCGGCGATCAGGGATTGATCGCCTCGATGTTGCTGATTCTTGAATTAGTATGGTCGTCGTAGAGTTATATATACCGCCCACGAATGGGCGGTGTGCACGTTCAACGCCCGTAAAGGTAAAGAAACCTCCGTGTTTCCGCCGAAGCATTGCACCCCACCCATGCATGAGCTGCCTCAGTATTCTAGTCAATTTCGCACACATTACAAGTAGGTATTCCTACGTTCTGCTGTTAAAAGTGAAATAAAACCTTTTTCGATAATTGTATGTGCACCTTTGGACAGCTTTTCCATTAATGATGGTTTTTTCTTATATTTGACATGAAAAAGATCGCACTCATTGCATGCTTTTAATAAGTAATCGTCGCTGGTGGATAAGGTGTCCACGAGATTTAATTCAAATGCTTTGCGCGCAAACCAGTGCTCGCCAGTTGCCACTTTGTCTAAATCAGTTTGAGGTCGCATGCTGGAGATGAACTCTTTAAATAAATCATGCGCTTCATTAATCTCTTCTTGAAACTTGTGGCGACCTTCACGTGTGTTTTCACCCAGCATGGTGAGAGTACGTTTATATTGCCCGGCGGTGATTTGTTCCCAGTCAACATGGTTATCTTTGAGTAAGCGATGAAAGTTAGGAAGCTGTGCGATCACACCAATAGAGCCAATGATGGCAAAAGGGGCGGCGATAACTTTATTAGCCACGCAAGCCATCATGTAGCCGCCGCTAGCGGCAATTTTATCGACACAAACCGTTAGAGGAATGTTTTTCTCACGAAATCTAGCCAACTGAGAAGCGGCTAAGCCATAACCGTGCATAACACCACCTGCGCTTTCAAGTCGTAAGACAACTTCATCTTCAGGCGTTGCGAGGGTGAGCAGTGCCGTGACAGTATTTTGCAAGTTTCCAACATCAGAGGCTTTGATGTCACCTTCAAAATCAAGCACGTAAAGTTTATGCTTCTTCTCGGCTTTCTTCTTTTTAGCCTTGGTTGCCTTTTTGTATTCTTTTTTAGACATAACCGCTTGGCGCAACACATCTTTCATATTGTCATAGCGCTTGTTGAGTTTTTTCACGACTAATTTTGATTCAGATTTTTCCTTACCCTTTGTGGCTAAGGCAATGATTCCGCCAAATACGATGAGAACTGCTGCGATGATGACAAAGGTTTTACTGATGAATATTGCAAGTTGAAAGAGTGTTTCTAACATAGAATTATCCTTGGGGTTTGACTAAGAGTATGCTTTTTGTGGAGTCATAACTGTGATGACCGTGAATTGTTTTGTGTGAGTGGTTGCCCAGTTCGTTTTTTAAGTGTTGAAGTCGTCCATTTATTACGATCTCAGTTTGTTGGTTGTAATGTTTTCGTAGGTAGTCAACGCGTCCTATCCATAGTTTCTGCTGGTTTGGGCTTAGTTCAATATGGCTATCCCACAAGTAGATGATCATTGTAGAGTTGTGTGAATCGGGTTTAGCAAAGACTAGCGCAGGAATTTGGCCTTCGTATTTGCGCTGCAGAAAGGGTGAGCTTTGCATGGCTTGTATTAAGGCAACAGGGTGCAGCAGTTGCTTCCAATCGATGTGTGCTGTGCGTTCCCAGCCAGCGTTATTCAGTGTGTGAGCAATATTGTTGAGTGAGCCGGCCCACTGAATGTTCAGTAGCTTGCCTGTCATCCCTAATGCGCTGGTTAAGTGGGTGGGCAAAGCCATGCTTTTCCCTTCCCACCAGGTGTTTTCATCGACAATAATCTTGTTCCATTTAAATTCACTGTTATGTTTGTCTTGTGAAAAATTCAGTGTTGCATAGGCGCTAGTTCCGATGATTAGCGTGCTGATAACAATGGTGAGCATAATTTTTGGGTTGAATTTGCCTTCTGGTTTACGTTCATAAAGTAAATTTCCTGTGAGAAGCAAAGCGCTGCCAAGGAGTAAGCCACCTACGACGTCGGTCAGCCAGTGCGCTGACAGGTAAATACGAGACATCATGATTAATAACGTGATTGTGACAAACGTTCTTATTATGGGTTTGTAGAAATGTTTTTCCAGGCTCCAAATAAGGCGAGTAACCAAGAAACCGATCATAGCGATCCAGCGTACGGTGTGGCCGCTTGGGAATGAAAAGCCGTGACGTATGACTAAAATGCCTTCAGGCCTAGGGGTGTGTATGAAAAATTTAACGCACAGTATGCTGGCGAGTACAATGAAGCAGTAGCCTACCCAGTAGGCAGCTAGTCGATATTGCTTAGCGATGACAAAGTAAAGTGTCGTTGCAGCGCCAACGACGGCTAATACGCCAGTGTCAGATAGATAGGTGATGACAATAAAAAAATCGGTGAGATAGGGGGTGCGTAAGTTTCGAGAGAGAGAGTTTGCGGCTTCGTTCCATGAAAGGTGAACACCTTTCACAGATAGAATAGCCATTAAAGTGAAAAATATAAGAAGTATGAAGCACAGAGCGATCAGTCTTGCGAGTTGTAAATTTCGCTTAGCAGGTTCAGGGTGTTCTAATAGCTTGGCCAGCCAATATTTGCGTTTGGAATTTTCCCATATTTTTCGCGTGTTGGTTAAGTGCTTGTTGAGCTCATCACCAATGATGTCATAGAGCTTTTTGAGTGCCCACGCTAAAATGATCAAGCCTAAACAGAAGGCTAGAAAGATCGCGATATAGCGTATGGCTACATGTGCAGGCAGCTGTAGTGAAATCGCGCCTAAAATGAATCCGGGCAGCATGTAAGCGGGGGCCCATATAAGGCCGGATGATATATTCGCTAAAAAAAATCGATAGCGCGGCATCTGCATCATGCCGGCAATAAGTGGGATGATGGCGCGTACGGGTCCGACAAAGCGACCTGCAAACACACTGGTTCCACCGTGAGCTTCAAAAAAAACTTTTCCGCTCTCGAGTAAGTGTGGTCTTGTTTTGAATGGCCAGATTTCACGGATGTGATCTTTGTAGTGTCGACCGATCATGTAGCTGGCGCCATCACCTGCAATGGCGCCTGCAATAGCCCAGATAAGTGTTGTCCAAAAGGGTAGAATGCCAGTGCCAATTAAAGCGCCAATGCCGGCCATCATGACTGAGCCCGGAACAACGGTGCCTACAATTGCAAGTGACTCCATTGCTGAAATTAAAAAGGTTACAAATCCGCCCCAGTGAGGGTGAAGTTGTAACCAGTGAATGAGCATGTCGAATGTCTGTATCATTTCACTATACTAATCTATGGCAGTGAACTATTCCAGGTTATGCGGCGATCTAGCGAACTTCTTTGGCGGTGCTATTGTGTGCCAAGTTTGATAATAAGTGTGCGACCAGTTCCTTTGAAACCGTTTCAATTTTGACGTGAGGGTTAAGCGCTTTGAGTTGCGTCACTTTCATGCCAGGATATCCGCAGGGGTTGATTGATTCGAAAGGTGAAAGGTCCATATCGACGTTCAGTGCGAGACCGTGAAAAGAGCAGCCGCGTCGTACGCGTAGGCCGATCGCACAAATTTTAGCACCGTTGATATAGATGCCGGGTGCTTTAGGGTCTGCTTCTGCTTGAATGCCATAGTCGTTCAGTAGGGCGATAACACTTTTTTCGAGTAAGCTGACAAGCGCTCTGATGCCCAGTTTTCGACGCTTAAGGTTGAGCAGGGTGTAGATGACCAATTGCCCAGGTCCGTGGTAGGTAATTTGCCCGCCTCGATCCGTGTTAATCACGGGGATCTCAGTTTGCTCAAGCAAGTGTTCGGCCTTTCCAGCTTGTCCTAGCGTATACACGGGGGGGTGATTCACGATCCAGAGTTCATCAGTTGTGTTTTCATCGCGAGCATCGGTAAACTCCTTCATGGCTTTCCATGAGGCGCCATATTCTATGCTGCCTAAAGATTTAACGATGCATTCGTCTGGTTTCATAATGCCATTAATACATCAGGATGCGCGCTGAGTTCAAGGTATATATCATCGAGTTGTTTTTGGCTAGTGGCGGTAAAAGTGAGAGTGATCGAAACGTAGGTGCCGTTGCTGCTCGGGCGTATGGTGAGCGCATTCTCTTTGATGTCCGGTATGTGTTTCGTGAAGATCGACAATGCAGTCTTTTCGAAGGCATTGTCTGCTTTTCCCATCACTTTTATGGGGAATTCGCAGGGGAACTCGAGTAGTGTTTCTTTTTTCATCTGTCCGTCTTCTCGTATTGCTGAAGGATGGCAGCCATTTTCGCCCAAAGTGGACCTGCATTACCAGTCCCAACAGGTTTATTGTTTAAACTGACAACCGGAGAGATACCTCGGGTCGAGCTGGTTATCCAGATTTCATCTGCAATTGAGAGTTCATCTTCAGTGATATTGGTTTCTTGGCAAGCCATGTTGTTTGCGTTGGCTAGCTCAATAATAAATTCTCGAGTGATACCGCCTAATATGTGATTGCTTTTAGGTGGCGTCATAATCGTGTTGTTTTTGACGATAAAGACATTGCTCGCACAGCATTCTGTCACCAGTCCATCGCGAATCATGATGGCCTCAATAGCGTCCTGATCTGCTGCAGCGATGCGGGACAATACGTTAGGCAATAATGTGATCGCTTTAATATTGCAATGTTGCCAGCGCGCATCAGGCGTTGTGATGGCGTGGACGCCCTTGTTTATGCCATCAGTAGGCTGTAGCGGTGCTGAAAAACACCCGATGAAGACAGTGGGCGTTAGCTTGTCAGGTGCAAGAAGCACGCGTGCAGGCCCTGCGCCACGTGTTATTTGGCAGTAGATCGCATCATCAGGGCTATTGTTTTTTTCGCGACAGGCGTTGAATGTTTCTTCAAAATCAACGTCAGGCATAGGGATTTTTGTTGCTTCAAGGCTGCGCTTTAGGCGTTGCATGTGTGATGCTAAGCCAAAAAACTGTTCATTATAGCTAGGAATTACTTCATACACACCGTCGCCGTATAAAAACCCACGATCAAGTACGGAGATGTGAGCATCATTTATATGGACAAATTTACCATTAAGATAGACGATATCTTTCATATGTTACAACCATTTATTCCAAGCGAGCGCGACAGAGTCGGTTGCGCTGGTGAGTACGCTTCCTTTTGCATCGGCATGTAAGGCAACTAAAGGAATAATAGCCAGTGTTTTTCCTTCAGCCGTTACGGTAATTTCACCTAGCTGTTCGCCTTTTTTAACAGGGGCTTTTTGAAGTTTAGTGGTGGCGATAGATGTTTTGATCTTACGTTCTACGCCGTCAGGGACGGTGATGAAGTAAGGTGTTTGGAGGCCAAGGTTAATAGATTTTCTTTGACCGTAATAAATTCGTGCTTTGGCAATGGTTGTGTTCGCGTCGAATAGTTTGACGGTTTTAAAGAAGCGAAAGCCAAAGGTGAGAAGTTTTTGGGAGTCAGTTGTGCGTTCAGCATCAGAAGGCGCACCCAGTACAACGCTGACAAGTCGCATACCATTTTTTTTGGCAGAGCCAACGAGGCAATATTGAGCGGCATCTGTGTGGCCTGTTTTTAAGCCATCAGCATATTTGTATCGCCAGAGTAAACGATTGCGGTTTGATTGTTTAATGTCAGCGTAGGTGAACCATTTTTGTGAATACCATTTATATTCTTCAGGGAATTGCGTTGCGATTGTGCTGGCCAAAATGGCTAAGTCGCGCGCGGTAGAGTAATGCGCGGGTTGGGTCAGTCCGGTGGCATCCGTAAAGTTGGTGTTGAGCATGCCGAGCTCTTGTGCTTGGGTGTTCATTAGGCTAACAAATGATTCTTCGCTGCCTGCGATGTATTCAGCCATGGCCACTGCGGCGTCGTTACCTGAATCCACTACGATACCTTGAATAAGATCGCTGACGAGCACTTCATCATCCACTTTGACAAACATTTTAGAGCCACCCATGCGCCAAGCTTTTTCGCTGATGCGCACTTTATCGTTTAGGCTGATTTTTTCTTCATTGAGTGCTTTTGATATAACAAACAAGGTCATCATCTTTGTCAGGCTAGCAGGTGGAACATGTTTATCACTATTTTTTTCGGCTAGGATTTCTTTGCTATTTGCATCCATTAAAATGTAAGACGTGGCGTCAATTGTTGGGGGTGTGGGGGTGATGGAGAGTGAGGCGTTAGCGTTGCTTGTGATGGCGATACAAAATAGTGTCGCACTGACGAGTAGTCGTTTTAAAAAGCCTTTCATGGTAAACCTCCCTATAAATCATATTCTGTATTGTGAGTAAATTTTCAGTTGTTTGCAAATATAAAAAGCTTTATTTTTTTTTTAGTTAGGTTATAATTAAGTTGCTCATATTCATGGGCGTTCCAATTTTTATTATTCAATAATTCTTAGCGTTTTTGCGCTTATTTATCGTGGTTTTACGAGGAGAAGATTATGTCAAAATTAAAAACAACATTAGCAGGACTTTGTTTATCAGTTACGTTAGTTACACCAATTTATGCGGCAGCTTCGTGGTATTCAAGTGAGACGGGCATTGAGAAGAAAACAGAAGTGAGTCTACGAGTCGATATTAATACGGCTGACTTGCCGACATTAATTTCAGTAAAGCATCTTGGAAAAGCGCGGGCGAAAGCCATCGTTGATTACCGCGCAGAGCAGGGCAAGTTTAAAACCGTATATGATTTAACCAAGGTTCAAGGGATAAGTAAATCGATATTGAAGAAAATTTTCCCCTATTTAACGGCCAGTTGAGGGGTAACAGAGTCAGCAAAGCCCATTATTAGCATTGCGGTGTGCTTACAGTTTCCCCCCTGTTTCTGTGCGCCACGGCTTTGCTGATGATGGCATTTAAATGACCTAATTTTTTTTCCGCTGTTATCTTGGCATTGCGTGAATTTTGAAAGTAAATGATGAGGTTTAAAATGATGATAGGGTGAACACAGTAGACTAATTTTTATAGAGCCAGTATGATTGTTTTTTACTGTATAGCTGGATTAAAGCATGACGAAACTAAATAAAACTATTCTAGTCGCTGGTGGCGCTGGCTACATTGGCTCACATATGGTGAGTTTGTTGATAGAGCAGGGATACTCAGTTGTCGTTATAGATGATCTCTCTACTGGGCATAAAGATGCTGTGAGTAGTGCTGAGTTTATAGAAGGCAATATAGGCGATAGTGAATTGCTTGATTCTGTTTTTGCACGGTTTAAGATTGACGGTGTTATAGATTTTGCAGCTTCAATTCAAGTGGGGGAATCAGTCGAAGATCCAGCCAGTTATTACCGAAATAATTTCATTAACACGGTCGGCTTATTGGATTGCATGATAAAACATGATGTGAAAAATTTCATTTTTTCATCCACTGCAGCTGTTTTTGGCGAGCCACAATACTTGCCTGTGGATGAGGAGCATCCAAAACTTCAACTCAACCCTTATGGGCGTACCAAATGGATGGTTGAGCAAGTGTTGCAAGATTACAATTCTGCTTACGGTTTGAAATCTGTAGCCCTTCGCTACTTTAATGCGGCTGGTGCAGATCCCGCTGGTCGACTCGGTCCACGCTATCCTAAGTTAACGCATTTAATTCTATTGGTGTTAGAAGTAGCGCGAGGAGTGAGTGATCATCTTGAAATATTCGGCGATGACTACGATACAACTGATGGAACCTGTGTTCGTGATTTTGTCCATGTTTCTGATTTGTGTACAGCGCATTTGTTGGCATTAGAAAGACTACTCAAAGGCGAGGAAACATCACCTGCCTATAATTTAGGATCAGGCCAGGGATACTCCGTTAAGCAAGTGATTGAGACGGCGCGAAAAGTGACAGGCCATGCAATACCGGTTGAGATTAAAGGTCGAAGAGAAGGGGACCCTGCAATGTTGGTGGCTAATTCTCTATTAGCTCAGAAAGAGCTGGGTTGGGAGCCAAAATATATGGACTTAGAAGTGTTGCTGGGGCATACCTGGAAATTTGTTAATGTTTGAGGCCTTTAAAAAAGTTTGCCACCTCTTGACGAGTCGAGATAGAAAGATTTCGATTGTTATCTTCATTTTTATGTTTTTTACAGGCGTGGTGGAAGTGGTGGGTATCGCGTTTGTGGTTCCCTTTATGATGGTCGTTGCTAACCCAGAAGGGGCGTTGACGCACAAAAAAATTGCATTCGTTTATGATCTCTTAGGTTTTACCAGCATCCATTGGTTCCTATTTGCTATTGGCATTTTTGTGTTATGTTTCTTGGTGTTTGGTAATGTATTAGCCGCATTGACAACCTGGGCAACTGAGCGCTTTTCGGCGAATCAAGAACACAAGATTGGTGTTCGGCTTTTGTCGAAATATCTAAGTAACCCATATTCATTTTTTCTTATTAACAACACCTCAAAGCTAGCTAAAAGTGTGGCAACTGATATTTATTTTGTAACAGATAGAATCCTTAGAATGGGGTTGGAGCTTTTCTCTCTGATTATGGTTGTATCGTTGATGTTGGCTCTACTGGTTTATGTTGATCCTGTGCTGGCATTGACTGTTTCTGTTGTTTTGGGTGGTGCTTATGCGTGCATTTATATGATGGCAAGACCGGCTTTAATGCGCTTAGGTCTGTCGCAAACTGAGTTGAGCATGACGCGGGCCAAAGCATTGAACGAATGTTTGAATGGAATTAAAGATATAAAGTTATTAGGCGCTGAAGAAGTAATGTTGCCCCTATTTAGTAAGCCTTCACTGCAATACTTGCGCTCACGCGCACTGCTTATTGTGATTGAAATGGTCCCTCGTTATTTTCTTGAGTCTATTGCATTTGGCGGTATTGTCTTAATAGTATTATACCTATTGGCAGTGAGGCATAGTTTTGCACAGGCGGTCCCTGTATTGGCATTATATGCTTTTGCGGGCTATCGTTTGATGCCGATTTTGCAAAGAATTTATCGTTGTATTGTGTTAATTCGTATGAACACGCCTAAGCTTGATATTCTGTATGATTCACTGATGAAGAAAAGTGAGGCCCCTGTCGAAACAGAGAGTGAGGCGCCATTGCCGTTTTCGCGTGATATTGCACTAACTAATCTTTACTTTCAGTATGATAATACCAGTAACATGGTTATTGATAATTTAAATTTATCAATAAAGCACAATACAACTATCGGATTTGTTGGGTCTACTGGTGCGGGTAAAACAACCGTGATAGACATTGTTTTGGGGTTATTGGCA
The DNA here is from genome assembly GCA_002469885.1 of Legionellales bacterium UBA7366. GTDB lineage: Bacteria > Pseudomonadota > Gammaproteobacteria > UBA7366 > UBA7366 > UBA7366. The sequence goes on from DKOI01000072.1 coordinate 23,947, forward strand.
CCAACCCAAGGTGACTTGCGCGTTGATGATGTGCGTATTGATGCAACTAACATTCGTGCTTGGCAAAAGAATATCGGTTATGTTCCGCAGGCGATCTTTCTAACGGATGAAAGTATCGCGCGTAATATTGCGTTTGGTGTGCCTTACAATAAAGTTGATTCTGACCGAGTCCGTTATGCGGCAAAGCTTGCAAACTTAGATGAGTTTGTTACTGATTTGCCTGAACAGTACGAGACAGTTGTGGGGGAGCGCGGCGTCAGATTGAGTGGTGGGCAGCGTCAACGCATTGGTATTGCTAGAGCGCTTTACCGTGATCCTCAATTATTGATATTGGACGAGGCAACAAGCGCTTTAGATAATACTACAGAAGAAAATATTCTTCGTGCGATTCATTCGCTTTCTGAACAGAAAACAATCGTGATGATAGCTCATCGTCTTTCAACTATTAAGGCTTGCGACATTATTTATGTTATGGATAAGGGTAGGGTCGTTGGTCAGGGCAGTTATGAGGAGTTGTTAGAGGTTAATCCCGTTTTTCAGCGTTTAGCTGCGAGGGGCGCGGAAGAATCACCTGTGAACTAGCTCAGGCCTGCATAATACTTACGCTCAGTTAGGTTGATTTCGGCGGTCGTTTTTCAGCTTTTAGCCACTCATCTATTGCTCGCGCCTGCTTTAAAAACAGATTAAACTGTATATTCAAACTTAAAGGATTCTGGTAAATGCCGGAAAATATGCAGGAAGCAGTCTTTTGTATGAAAAAATTAACGATACTTGGAATCCCGCCTGCGACTCTCTTTTTTGCAATTAATGAGCTTGAAAGCCATAAATATTTAATAACTGAGTTGGAAAGATAAATGAAAAAAGTCTGTGTTTTGGGGCTAGGTTATATCGGTTTGCCCACATCGGCGGTGTTAGCTAATCGCGGCGTAAGCGTGTTAGGCGTTGATATTTGTGAGCGTACGGTTGATGGTATCAACGCGGGAATGACGCGCATGATTGAGCCTGACCTCGATGCGATTGTCCGCATAGCCGTGGAGGATGGGTTCTTAAAAACCAGCATGAAATGCGAGCCTGCGGACGTGTTTATTATTGCCGTGCAAACGCCTTTTAAAAATGATCGTGAACCTGATTTAAGTTATATTCGATCAGCGGCTAACATGATTGCGCCCGTGATTAAAGAGGGTGATCTTGTTGTTTTGGAGTCTACGTCTCCTGTTGGCACTACAGAAAAAGTGTCTGATTGGTTGCAGGCTGAGCGTCCCGATTTGCATTTTCCAACTCGCACATCAAAAGGCGCTGATGTTTTTATTAGCCACTGTCCAGAGCGTGTTATGCCAGGAAAAATATTACAGGAAATTATTTCAAACAGCCGTATTATTGGCGGAATTACGTCTGATTGCGCTGTAAAAGCAAAAGAACTTTATTCTCTGTTTGTTGAGGGTGATTGTGTCTTAACAGATTCTAGAACGGCAGAATTAGCAAAGCTAGCTGAAAACGCATTTCGTGATACGAACATTGCGTATGCCAATGAGTTATCGATGTTGTGTAAAAAATTGAATATTGATGTGTGGCATCTTATTGAGTTGGCGAATCATCATCCTCGCGTTAACATTTTACAACCGGGACCGGGTGTTGGCGGGCATTGCATTGCGGTTGATCCATGGTTTATGGTGCATTCAGCGCCTGAAATCACACCTTTGATACGTACGGCTAGAGAGGTCAATTTGCGTAAAACAGATCACGTTGTTTCACAGATTGAAGATCTTATTTCAGCAACTAAAAATCCTATCGTGGCTTATTTGGGGTTAAGTTATAAAGCCAATGTTGATGATCTACGAGAAAGCCCCGCGGTTGATATTGTATCTCGAATGGCAAACACAGCAGTGTGTCCACAGTATGTGGTTGAGCCTAATATTACAAAGGTTCCTAAAGAGCTTGAGTGTATGCAGCTTGTTACTTTGGCGCAGGCGTCTGAAAAAGCCAATATTATCGTGTTGTTAGTAGATCATCGTGAGTTTGAGTCACTCACGCTGAGAGATCTGAGAGGCAAGTCCTTGTTAGATACGAGGGGGTTGTATGCCAAGCAGCAAAAAGCATTGTCCGCTTCCTCTTTTCACGATGTGGTTGATGAAATTAATGGGTGAATTAAGCGGTTAAGATCTGGCTAAATATTGTTCTTGAGATTAATTCTTGCGCTAGTTGGGTAATGTTTATATAATTTAATGAGAGCGTTATGGAAATGTACTATTTGGGAGATAAGGATGTCTATTTTTAAAAAATCTAAACCAATGCTCGGTTTTAGCTTGGTTGAATTAATGATCACAATAGCGATCATCGGTATTATTGCAGCAATTGCAGTCCCTTCCTATTTGAATTACACACGTAAAGCGTATTACACGGAAATTGTTAAAGCGACAGCACCTTATAAGCTGGGCGTTGTAGAGTGTATGAGTTCTACAGGCGGTTTAGCAGGGTGTGATGCAGGCTCAAACGGGGTGCCCGCCGGTAGAGCGACAGCGGTTGGCGCAGTTTCAATGTTAACAGTTAAAGACGGGGTTATTATCGTAACGCCAGTCGCTCAAAATGGCATTACAGTCACTGATACTTATATTTTGTCACCAACAGATGGTGGTAGTGGCGTGCTAACCTGGGTCAGCTCAGGTGGTGGTGTGACAAACGGATACGCTAAATAATAAAACCCTTTTTTAGGCCTCATTCTAAACCGCGCATTTGCTGTGCGGTTTTTTTTTGGCAGGCTGTCAGCTTGCCAAGAAAGAGTGAGGTAAGTACAATCGAATTATCTTAGCGCTACTTAAGAAGTTAACAACTATTTAATGAAGGATTCTATGACTCACACGCTTAGCATCATTGTCCCCTGTTATAACGAAGAAAAAACCCTTTCAGCTTGCATTGATAGAGTGATGCAGATTGCCAGTGCGGAGCTGTTATTAGAGCTCGTTATTGTGAACGACTGCTCAACTGATGAATCAATGCAAGTGGCCAAAAAACTAGAAAAAATCTATGCAGGATCAGTGCGCGTATTAGCGCATTCAAAAAATCAAGGAAAGGGCGCTGCTATTCGTACAGGAATGCAATCTGTCACAGGTGACTTTGTTGCTATTCAAGATGCCGATTTAGAGTATGACCCGAAAGAGTTACTTAAACTGATCGAGCCATTGAAAGAAGGGCGTGCAGACGCCGTTTTTGGGTCACGATATTTATCGTCTGGCGTTAATCGCGTATTGTTTTTTTGGCATACGATGGGAAATAGGTTTCTTACCTTTCTTTCTAATATGTTTACTGATTTGAACCTAACGGATATGGAAACGTGTTATAAAGTTTTTCGCAGGGATAAGATTCAGCAGATTCAAATACAAGAAAATCGATTTGGATTTGAGCCGGAGATAGTTGCAAAAGCAGCTCAGCTGCGATTAAAAATTTATGAGATGGGCATTTCCTATGATGCGCGTACTTATGAAGAGGGGAAAAAAATCGGATGGCGTGATGGTTTTCGAGCGTTATATTGCATTTTTCATTACAATGCGTTTAGATTGCCAATGCCTATGCAGTTCGTTATTTATTTTTTCTTAGGCGGAGTTTCAGCGTCGGTTAATTTGGGTTTATTTATTCTTTTGTTCACGTCGGGCATTCCACTGCTGACGGCCGCGGCTGTATCGTTCGCAGCAGCATCTTTTGTAAATTATAAGCTCTGTATTCATTGGTTGTTTAGGCAAAATGCTCGCTGGAGTGGGCGACTTGAAATTATTTATTACACTTTTTTTGCGTTATGCGTTGGCGCCTTTGATGTGGCGCTTACACACTCATTAGCAATGCTTAGCGCTCGGCCCGTTTGGGCAAAAGGCATTGCGTGTATTGCAGGATTTGCTCTGAATTTTTTCGGCAGAAAATTTTTTATATTTCGAGAGAAGCCGTAGCGCTGTAAGTTTCGTTTAGATGTTTTATCGTACGCATTAATCCAGTGTGTAGTGGTGTGTTAGGTGAAAAGGCAATAAGTTCTTTAGCCAGCGTGATGTCTGGGCAGCGTTGCTTAGGGTCATCTTCAGGTAGTTCCTCAAAAATAATTGTTGAGGATGAATCAGTTAAGTGAATAATCTGTTGCGCAAGTGAGGCAACGCTGGTTTCAAGTGGGTTACCAAGATTCATGGGGCCGGATATGTCGTCTGGCAGAGCCATAAAATTAATGATCCCTGTGATGAGGTCGTCCACATAGCAGAACGAACGTGTTTGTTCGCCATTGCCGTAAATTGTGATGTCTTCCCCTCGCAGTGCTTGCATAATAAAATTTGTGACAACGCGCCCGTCGTGTGGGTGCATGCGGGGCCCGTAAGTGTTGAATAGCCTAGCGACTTTGACTGCGACGTTATATTGGTTTTTATAACTAAAGAATAGTGATTCAGCAGACCGCTTTCCTTCGTCATAACAAGATCGTTGGCCGATTGGGTTGACGTTCCCCCAATAGTTTTCTTTTTGCGGGTGTACGGTGGGATCGCCGTAGACTTCGCTGGTTGAAGCTTGGAAAATTTTGCACTGCAATTTGTTAGCAAGTTCGAGAACATTGATGGCGCCGTGCACGCAGGTTTTAATAGTTTGCACAGGATCACGCTGATATTGTATTGGGGAGGCGGGGCAGGCTAGGTTGTAGATTTCATCGACAATGATATTGTCGGGTAACGGTTGTGTGATGTCATGGTGGAGAAAGCTAAATGAAGGATGGTCTACAAATTGTTTGATGTTACTTTGTGAGCTGGTGTAGAAGTTGTCAATGCAGGTCACGCTGTTTCCTGATTCGAGCAATCGCTCACACAGGTGAGAGCCTAAAAATCCTGCGCCACCGGTTACCAGTATGTGCTTGTTTTGATCGTTCATTGCCTAATCCCTTATAATCTAGCGTGCTATTATAAGAGAATTAGGCGTTCATTGGGTAGAGAAATCATAGGATAAATGTAATAATGCCTTTCTTTTGGGCTAGGTCATATTGATATGCAATTATTGATCAGTGTCGCGGTAGCAGGGTTTGCAACCGTTGTCTGTATGGGATTATTGAGGCCATTAGCATTACGGCTTAATTTGGTCGATGTGCCGGGTGGACGTAAGTCGCATTTAGGTAAAATCCCACTTATTGGTGGCATTGGCATGTTTGTCGGATTTGTCTTTGCTCTTTTGTTTACGCCTATTTCCTTTGAGCCCTTTCGTGCCCTTTTTGCTGGTGGCGCATTAATGGTTTTTGTGGGCGTGCTCGATGACTTTAATGAAATGTCACCAAAGCTTAAATTTCTTCTCCAAATCGTCGCCGCTCTTATTATGATTCAATTAGGGGGAGTGCGTTTAGTCGCTCTCGGTAACCTCTTTTACCAAGGGGATATCTTTCTCCCTTACATTTTATCAGTCATTGTCACCGTCATCGCAACCCTGGGCGTAATGAATGCGGTTAACATGACAGACGGTTCAGATGGGTTGGCGGGCAGTCTCTCTTTGGTTGAGTTTGGCCTGCTATTTTATTTAGCGTTCACCAGCCATCTTTATTCAGAAGTCTTGGTTATCTGCGTCATGATCGGCGCTCTGCTGGCTTATTTGAGTTTCAATTTTCCCGTTTACGGACGAGCCCGCGCGTGGGCCTTTATGGGTGATGCGGGTAGCTTGTTTATTGGTTTTGTTTTGTCTTGGTTTTTAATCAGTTTATCCCAAGAGCCATTGAGCATCGCGAGCCCGATGGTGTTTGTGTGGATTGTGGCAATTCCATTGTTTGATGCAACCGCAGCTATATTGCGACGTTTAATGAAGCGCCAGTCCCCAATGTTGCCTGATGCTAAGCATCTGCATCATTTGCTATTACGTTTAGGTTGTAATCGTGTGATGACGGTGCTCATCATGGGTGCGCTTTCCTTCGTTATGGGGGTGACAGGTATCATGCTGCACAAAATAGGATTTTTAGATTGTTGGTTATTTGAGTTCTTCATTTGGACTTTTGTAATCTATATGTTGTTTATTTATCTCGGTTGGCAAAGTGTTGAAAGAAGAACCTCAGTTAAGGAGCGTTAGTTGAAATTAGAAAAAGCAGTTTTTCCTGTAGCGGGAATGGGTACACGGTTTTTGCCGGCAACGAAAGCCAATCCCAAAGAAATGTTACCTATCGTTGATAAGCCTCTTATTCAATACGCTGTTGAAGAAGCGGTTAAAGCAGGCATTACCGAGTTGATTTTTGTGACAAGTTCTTCAAAGCGCGCTATTGAGGATCATTTTGATACTAACTTTGAATTGGAATCACGATTAGCTGAAGCGGGAAAAAATGCTATTCTTGAAGAAGTTAAAAACATATTGCCACCTGGGGTGACTGTTGCCTATATCAGACAAAGTGTTCCAGCGGGTTTGGGGCATGCGGTCCTATGCGCAAAACCGCTAGTAGGTGACGAGCCATTTGCAATTTTGTTGGCGGATGATTTAATCAATGCAAAAGGTGATTCTTGTTTGAAGCAAATGGCCGATGTTTTTCATGAGCAAAAAAGCAGTGTGTTGGCGGTTGAGCGAATTGATCCGGCTGAAACAAATCGGTACGGAGTTGTTGATATTGAGGAAGAAGGTTCAAATATTGGGTTAATCAAAGAGATTGTTGAAAAACCTGAGCCTGAAAATGCACCGTCTAATTTAGCAGTTGTGGGCCGTTATATTCTAACACCCGCAATATTTGATTTGTTAGAAAAAACAGGTCCTGGTAAGGGCGGTGAGATTCAGTTGACAGATGCGATTGAGTCCTTGTTGTCGATTGAGAAAGTGAAGACTTTAGAGTTTGAGGGTGCGCGATATGACTGTGGAGACAAGCTTGGCTATTTAGAAGCAACCATTGCATATGCATTAGAGCATGATGATCTAGCGGCAGGTTTTAAAGAGATTATTAAAAAATACCAGTAAGGGAGAAATGGTGTGAATATTACAGTTATTGGAACAGGGTATGTTGGGCTGGTTACAGGTGCATGTTTTGCTGAACTCGGCAATACGGTGACTTGTGTTGATATTGATAAGAAGAAAATTAAAAATTTGAAAAAAGGGATTTTGCCAATTTACGAGCCGGGCCTTGAGTCTTTAGTGTTGGAAAACTATAAAGCGGGTCGTTTGCAATTTGTCACATCGATTGCAGATCAGGCGATTAAACCTGAAGTGTATTTCATCGCGGTAGGCACCCCGAGTGGTGAAGATGGATCTGCAGACTTACAGTACGTCTTGAGTGTAGCCAGAGATATTGGTGGTTATATCGATGATTACGTTATTATCGTCGATAAGTCGACAGTCCCTGTTGGCACAGCTGAGAAAGTGCAAGAAGCGGTTCAGAAAGAACTGCATGCCCGCAGTCTGAGTGTTGAATTTGATGTTGTGAGCAATCCAGAGTTTCTAAAAGAAGGTAGCGCTGTCGGCGATTTTATGAAGCCTGATAGAGTTGTTATTGGCAGTTCTACTAAACGTTCGCGAGAAACAATGCACGAGTTGTATGCGCCTTTCATGCGAAGTCGTGATCGTTTGTTTTACATGAGTGTTCGTGATGCTGAGATGACGAAATATGTTGCTAACGCCATGTTGGCGACTAAAATTTCCTTTATGAATGAAATGGCAGGTTTGTGTGAGCGGATGGGTGTTGATGTTGAAAATGTGCGTCAAGGTATCGGTTCGGATTCGCGCATTGGCTATTCCTTTATTTTCCCGGGTTGTGGTTATGGCGGTTCGTGTTTTCCAAAAGATGTAAAGGCATTGGTAAATATGGCGGGTTCTCATGATTATGATTCATTAATCTTGCACGCTGTTGAAGAGCGTAACTATTTGCAGAAACAAACGCTGCATCAAAAGCTTGTGAAGAAATACGGCGAGGACTTGTCTGAATTGAAAATCGCTGTTTGGGGGTTGTCGTTTAAGCCTGGCACAGATGATATGCGCGAAGCGACATCAAAAGTCTTTTTGAAGAGTGTGATTGAACGTGGTGCTAAAGTCTCAGCGTTTGATCCGGTTGCAATGAGCGTGGCTAAAGATGAGCTGCCCGCTGAATGGATTTCTAAAAAGCGCTTAACATTTAAAGATGACCAATATGATGTTTTAGAGGGTGCTGACGTGTTGGTGTTGATCACTGAGTGGAAGCCGTTCCAACGTCCGGATTGGGATTTGATTAAAAGTAAAATGCGTGGTTTGCTGATTGTTGATGGACGAAATCAATATGATCCACATGAGTTGCGTGAGCGCGGTTTTGAGTATCAAGGGATTGGTCGTTAGTTTTAAAGTTGCTTCTTTTTAAAGATGCGTAACGGTTTTTTTATTTTATGGGTCCCTGACAAGTCCGGGATGACGTCTCTTGCGTCTTTCCGGAATTGCTCCGAGCGACTTGTCGCGAGGCAGTATCCGGAATCCATTCAGATTAAGCGCGCGTAGCGCTTTCTATGTTTTGATGGATCCCGGCTCAGGGCCGGGATGACGGGTGTTAATTTATGTGTCCCCGTTGGGCTCGACATGATGGCACTTCCGTTTTCCCGAAAAATGCGTAGCATTATCCGGGTTCATTCTGAATCTTAAAACCAGCGTTGTGACGCCTTTCTATTCGCGCCTTAATATTCGCTTAATATTAAAATGTTACACTTTACTTCTTTATTTAATGGAGTAAATGTATGTTTAAGGTTAAGGAAGAATACAAAAAATACGATCACCGGCGCGCTGAAGTCGCTGATTACATATTCAAACATGACGGTTTGAAAAAACCAAAAAAATCGAAGTATGTAGAGCCTGAGACAGGCGATTTAGATTTCGATGATAACCTATGGCATGCTAGTGAAGAGCTTTCTGAGCGACGCGCTGACGCGAGAAGGCTGCAAAGTATGGTCACGCCTGATATGGCGTTCTACAGTGAAATGAAAATGGACGAAGGCTTTGGAAAATATTGCCGTGCGCTTGCTAGGCATATCAAAACACATGAGATTCGCAGTCCTCGTGAACTTGGTGAATATTTACCACCGCTTGCTGCCCTTCATAGGCGATTAAAAAGATCACCGGCGCTTACGTTTGTAATTCCCTCAGGCGAAAGAAGTGGTGAGGCTGGTTCTAGATCGCCAGATTATACGGGATTTCGTCTTGTTGATTCAATTTCACCGACGTTAAGCACTGGTCGCTCTTTTTTTAGGAGTGCCCCATCAGAAGAGCCTACAGAAGAAGATTCTGTTAAATTAAAATCGAGTCTAGATACCCCCGCTCTGAAATAGTTTCTATGCTATTGAGGTGTCTCTATCAGGGGCCATGGTTTCGAAAAATAGAAACGGTCTGTTGAGCACAGTTCCTGGTGATGTGCAGCGCAAAGTGCAGAAGAAAAAAGACAGTGCGGCGAACGTCGTGGCCGCTAACGCCAGTAAGAGTGCCAGAGCAGTTGTGCTAAATTAATCTCAGCTTAACGCCGACGTTTTTTGCCCTCATCAAGTGTTTTTTGCAGCGCATCTAGTTGCGCTTGAATGCTTGTTTGAGTGTAAGCTGTCGGCGTGCCTTGTTTTAGCGCGAGCTCTAATTGCGTGATGGCTTCTTTTGTTTTGCCCAGCCCTGAAAACGCCCTGGAGCGAGCTTGATAGGCCTCTACCAATTGACCGCTTTTTCCAAGGGCGTCAGCGTACAAGAACAAAAACTGCGTGTCTTCTTTTAAGCGAGCATAGTGCGGTTTAAGATAATCAGCCGCTGCTTTATGTTGTTTGTCTTTATTGAGCAAATTACCGTAGAGTAAGACCAGGCTATAATTGTAAGGGTAAATCATCGTGCTTGTTCTTAGCGCATCGATACCAGCTTGATTGTTTCTGCCTTCTAAATTGATTTCACCCAAGGTTAATTTAAAGATCAAGTTGTTGGGATGGGTGTTTATCAGTGATTGCATTTGATCACTGGCTTTAGCGTATTCTTTGTTGTCACTGAGGGCCAGTGCATAGGCGTATTGCGTGATGGGGCTATTGTTTTTCGCCAACAGCATTTCATATTGGCTGCTTGCAAGCGCCGGGTTACTGATGCGTGCATTGCGAATGCGGGTTTGTACCAAGGCAAACGTCATGGAATCATGTCTCGAGAATTGATTGGCTTTATTGCTACGGTTTTTAGCATCTGCCACACGCGTCACATAGGAGGGGTGAGTTTGTAAAAATGTGAGGTCAATTTTCAACACTGTATCGTTATCTTTTTGCATGCGTTCGAAAAGTGTTGCCATGCCTTCCGGGTTGTACCCACTTTTAATCAGTGACTCAATGCCAATGCGATCCGCCTCTTTTTCTTGCTCACGTGTGTGGTTAATGTAGGCTTGCATATTGCCCGCGACAGTTGCGCTAATCACGCTGCTAGCAACGGCGCCATTGCCAGTTAACACGGCGGCTAATACAGCTGCAATGCTCGGTATCTCCATGCGTTCAGCGCTTTCAATGCTTCTGGCTAAGTGCCGTTGGGTAACGTGTGCAATCTCATGCGCCAGCACTGAGGCGAGCTCGTCTTGATTCTTAGTGTAAGTGATTAAGCCTGTGTTAATGCCGATGTTCCCACCGGGCCCTGCAAACGCGTTGACGGTAGAATCGCGTACGACAAAGAAGTTAAAGTGACGTGAAGGATCTTTTGAGTGACTGGCCAGTTTTAAGCCGAGGTCCTCTATATATTTTTGAACGATAAGATCGTTATAAATTGCATTCTGCCTTTTGAGTTGCGCCATAAACTCTTTCCCATATTTTTTGTCCGTGCTGGGTGAGAGGGCTCGAATTGAGGGGTCGCCTAAATCGGGGGTGTTCCATGAGTATGCGCATGAAAAAAACGTGAAAAACACTATAAATAAGGCAATAATTCTTTTCATATTTAACCGCTTATAACCGTCTAAATTTAAAGACATTAAAAATATCCCTCTAATAATCAATGCAATAAAAAACAATTGTACAATTTTTGATGGATAAAAAAGAGCAATTATGTTACAATCTAACATGTTGAGAGGCTTAACGCCATCTCGTTATATGAGGGTAATATTATGTTTGATGCAGCAGTATTGAGCTCGTTAGGGTACATACTCATTATTCTTTCCCTATTTCTCCATGGTTCAGAACATTTCGGGGCCAAAAAAGAAGGTGGAGGATGTTGTAAAAAAGGGATGGTAATGACGTTACTTGGTTTTATTCTCCTGCTACTTTCAGTCTGGGTTTAAACATAATACCAACGAGTGCGAGCGGTTGCGTTAGGGGTCGGGATTAGGCTTCCAAACGCAGCTGTTTTTTATGGTGAAATTACTACACCGTTATCAATGCACGCGCTTCACGCAGCTTAATTCGCCCTGATCCAATCACAATCGCACTGATAATCATGATCATGCCTGCCGTTTCAAACCAATAGAGTTTTTCACCCAGAAAAATTATCGCGAGTATCACAACTGATAACGGCATGACGCTTGTAAACAGCGCAGCGGTATTTGCGCTTGTTTTGTTAATTCCTCTATACCAAAAAACGGTAAAGAAGAAGATGCCCGTTATGGCGTAGGTGAAAAGCAGTGCGCATTGAGTTAATGTTAACACAGGTAGGTCTACAGTCATGTGCTGATAGAGCGCTAAGGGTAGGCAAATGACTGCATTCATTGAAGAGGTGATTGCCGCTACCGCTGTAGGGTGGATTTTGGCATTCTGCCATTTGGCGATTATTGAGAATATTGCTTCAGGAATGACGGCCATTAGAATTAAAAAATCGCCTAACAAACTTTCATGGTTTCCCAGTGTTTTTCCTTTGCCAACGGCTAGAACCATCAGCCCAGCAACGGTGATCATTATTGCAATGAATTTAGTGGGAGATATTTTTTCTTTCAAAATGAAGTAAGACAAAATAAGAATAAAGGCAGGCAAGGTGCTTGTGATAATGCCAGCAGCGGAGGCTGATGTGTATGTTAAGCCGCTAAGCATGAATAAGCTGAAGATGAAGCCACCACACATCGCTTGTAAGAATAAGATGGCGTAATCTTTTTTGTTTAGCCAGCGATTGTCCGTTGTCTTAAAAGGATTGCGATTGGCTGAAATGACGAATATTGCAGAGAACACCGCGCCAATCAAAAACCGCAACTCCATAAGCATCATCATGGGGACAATGTCGAGTAAGAATTTGGAGATAACAATGCTCAAGCCAACGCAGCATTGTGCTAGGCTTAATTCAAACATACTGAGCGTTGATAATCGTTTTTGTTTTCCCATACGCTGATGGTATGTCGTTTAGCTTTTAAAGACAAGTTGAGCGCAATTGTGTCATGCGTTAAGTTTTCCTTAATGTTACTCGATTATAATCTTGTGAAGATAAAAATAACATATGGGGGGAGGCGCTATGCTGGGTGCAGAATCGAAGTTATCAAGGTCAACAAGTAAAGCTTTGTTTGGATCAATTAAAGAGCTTTCAGATGTTCTTTATACGCTAATGCATTTAAAAATTCTTGATTTTGATCATGTCGCCAAAGTCTTATCATCGGTAAGGTTGCTAGTTGATAAGGAGCAAGAAGCCGAGGTTGCGCAAGCGGTTGATCGTTTGTTTGAGAAGGTCGGTAAGATCAGTTCACAACTCCAGTCATTAGCGGCGACGCATAAGTTGCAAATCTCACAGTACGAATTTAAACCCGCTGTCGTGAGCGAGTATAGTGCTCAAGTACGAGTCCAGCGAGTGAAAAAACTCAGTGAATATGTTGAGCGTGTTCTGTCTGATAAGTCCTTTCGTGAGGATTTATTTGATTTCGCCTATTTATTAAATATGGAGCAAAATAACCTAGCGCACAAGGTGGGTGACTTATACCGCATTAAGACATGGCTTTCTGCGTTTAAATTAAAAGATCCCGAGGCTTATTTAAAAATTGATTTGAGCAATGATGCAGAAGCAACCCTCACAAAAGTATTCGGTTCGCTTAACGGCTATTTCGTTCGTTTTGGTATGATGGTTACCGAGGTCGTTAAGTTGCTATCAAAAGAAGGCGTTGCATTTCCACAAAAGTCATCGATGCTAGCGAAGCTAGAACCACTGCAGCTTTATGTTAAGGCGTTAGAACAAACTTACGTTATGTTATTGGAGGCTAGAGTGGATAAGCCGACAAAAACCTCGTTCATGTTGAGGAAAACACATGGGGCAACCTATGCCCACGCTAAAAAAAATATGCCGCGTCAGCATGACTTTCTTAATCTTCCATTACCGCGAATGACTGTAAAAGGCAGTTTGCAAGTATTAAGAGAGCGTCCTCGAGATCAAAATCCTTTAATAACACGCCGGCTAGCTATTGAGTCTGGTCGACAGATAGAAGCCGAATTATTTAAGTTTGTTCGAGCAGGTGATGAAAAAGAATTAAAACGCACCTTGTCTAAAAAGGTTAATGTGGATGTGCAAGACGAAAGAGGGTATGCCCCGTTGCATCATGCTGTAGTAAGCAGGGCGCTTGTGATCGTTGCTATGTTATTACAGGCTGGCGCAGATCCTGATGTCTCAAGTTATCGGGGTACTACTGCTCGCGCTATGATTCGTTATTCCAAGAATGATGAGCTCATTAAGTTGCTTGAATCGTCGACAAATATACCGAGATCGCTTAGTGAAAAAAAGAAAAAAACAAGTAGGGGATTGAAGCGGTCAAAAAATCGATTGATGACAGAAGGTGAGAGAGGGTGGGTAACGCGCTTGATTGAGGCGGCAACGACGGGTGATGATAGAGCGCTGAGGCGTTTGATAGCGCAGCCTGATACGATGCGAGGTTTACGTGAGTGCTTGAAAGAAACCCAGGGTGATGTGGCTAAAGTGAAGCATGGTGATCTGGGTCAAACCCTTTTACACACTGCTGCGGCCACTGGAAAATCAGATTGCGTTAAAACCTTAATGCACCATGGGGTGCCTGTAGATCAAGTGGATGATCATGGTGATACTGCATTGCATTTGGCCGCAGCCCAGGGCCATCTGAGTGTTGTGATGACGTTGGTGAATATTGGTTATTCAGATGTTAATGTCGCCAATGTGTTTGGAATGACGCCGTTAATTTTAACGATTGAAAATAACCACTCAGAAGCTTTTGGATTTTTATCGGGTTGTGAGCGAGTACATACCTTGAAGCGAGATCATACCGGTGTGCCTCCTCTTTTTCAGGCAATACACCGTGATAATGGAAAATTTGTTGATAAGCTGCATGCTGCGAAAGGTAGGCTTGTTTTACGCTACCAACATGAACCGCCACTGTTCACAGCAGCAAGGTTAGGGAAGATGAATTCGCTTAGGGTTTTGCTAGAAAGAAAAGAACCCGTGAATGAGGTGTGTAAGAAATCCTTATACAAGGATTTGGCGCCTATTCATATTGCAGTCTATTCTGGCCATTTGCAGGCGGTCATTGCGCTTTGTGTGGCTGGTGCAGATTTGCATAAAACAAGCCAGTCAGGTCACACCGCGGTATCAATAGCGCAAAAGCAAAGAACACAATCGCAAAATGGCGAATTGATTAAGTCCTTTATTGACGTCGCTGCTAAATCACAGTCATTAACTGAATCAAAAGCGGTAGGCGCTGCTATTAAAGCTGCTAATGGTCTTCGAGCCGTTGGTGCTGGCGGCAATACAGCGTTTCATTTAGCTGCGCTTAATGGACAGTTTGAAATTGTTTTATTGTTAGTGTTATCTGGATTTTCTATTAATGAACGTAATCTGAAAGGTGAGACACCATTGCACGTTGCTGTTGGGCATGTAAACTCAGAAAGTTGTGCTCGCTTTTTTGTGGCAGCAGGCGCTGACTTACATGCGAAAACGAAGGCGGGGAAATCTGTGCTTACCACGGCTTATGAGGGTGGTCATCGAGAGTTGGTGGATATTGTTAGAGGCGGTTTAGGTTTAGACTCAGTAGGTTGGTTTTCATGGAGGATAAATAGGGCGAAGTCACTCGCTGAAGCAGAGAATTTGAGTAGCAGTAAAACCATCGCTAGTGGCTTATCGATTTAAATTGTCGGTCAAATCTTGTAGAATCCCTCTTTTAAACGCAGCATGAAAGAGGTTCCGTGTCTTTAATCAAGCCCTTAGTGATTGGTCATAAAGAATTCCCCGTTAATATCATACAGGGACCGCTTGCGGGCGTGAGTTGTGCGCCGTTTCGAAAGTTAATTTGGCGTTATAGCCAGCCTGCGTTTGCCTGTACTGAAATGATTTCCTGTAAGACCTTGTTGCATAAACCGATATCAGAGCAGAGGCGTTTTGTCGAAATAGATAAAGCCGAAGGCCCGGTGTGTTTTCAGTTATCCAGCAGTGATCCCAGAGAGCTGGGCGAGGCGACTCGCCTTGTTACCGAATACGGCGCAGATATTATTGATTTGAACTGTGGTTGCCCGGTGAAAAAAATTCGAAAGCGCGGCTCAGGTTCAAAGCTATTGAGTTATCCTGAAAAATTGCATGCACTGATTTGCGCTATGAAAGAAAATACGCATCAGCCGGTCACCGTTAAAATTCGGGTTGATGGGGGTAGTGGTGATGGTTTTAATGCGCAGATGGCTGAAATGTTGAACTGTGCGTCTCCTGATGCGGTTATTGTGCATGGCCGTCACTACACAGAGCACTATGAAACACCCTGTAATTACGAAGAAATTCGGTATTTTGTGGAGCGATTGAATATGCCGGTGATTGGCAATGGCGATATAGCGTGCGCTGATTCTTTGAGGGCGATGCTAGAAACGGGCTGCGCTGGTGTCATGATAGCAAGAGCGGGTGTGGGGCAGCCTTGGTTAATTGATCGTCTTATAAGTGAGTTAGCAGAGCAGCCCTTTGTGGGCCCTACGCAGGCTGAGATTGGTGAAGTGTTTATAGAGCATATTGTTGCGCTTTCAGAGTTGTTAGGTAGCGAGCGGTTTGCGGTTTACCAGGCGAGAGCCTTGATTAAATATTATGCTCGATCGATTGCAAGGCGGGCTGCGTTGAGAGAAAAGGCGAATGTCTGTAACACTATCAGTGAGTTGGAATCAGTTTGTGCAGACTTCTTTGTTGATCATGGATAGCTCAATTACCAGTTCACACGCACCGTAAAATCAGGTAAACTTGCCGTGAGTTTAACAACCATACAAGTAGATCATGGAAAAAATGTTAGCTTCAGCCCGGCAGGCGCAAAAAAATGCGTACGCGCCATACTCCAACTTTTTGGTTGGTGCTTCTATTCGAACAAAAAACAATGACATATATAGCGGTTGCAATGTTGAGAATGCATCGTACGGCTTGACGCAATGCGCGGAAGCCAATGCGATTGGCTCGATGATTGCTGCGGGTGAAAATGTGATTAGAGAAATCCTCGTATTAGGCAAAGGCCCAGCTTTGTGCATGCCCTGTGGGTCATGCAGGCAACTGCTTAGTGAATTCTCAAGTTCTGATGTGCCCGTTCATATTTGTGATGAAGCAGGCCACAAAAAGACGATCACATTAGGTAAATTATTGCCTCTAGCATTTACCAAAGCGCATTTAACATAAGGGATTAACTATGTCGAAGCTTTACTTTTATTACTCAGCAATGAATGCGGGTAAGAGTACGACCTTATTGCAATCAAGTTACAATTACCGTGAACGTGGCATGGATACTATCATATATACCCCCACCGTTGATGACCGTTATGAGGTGGGTCATGTTACCTCGCGCATTGGGTTAAAGTCTGATGCTGTTCCATTTGGAAAGGATTTTGATTTCTTTAAGCATGCACAAATTGCGGCTAAGCAAGGTGCGGTGCATTGTGTTCTCGTTGATGAGGCACAGTTTTTGTATAAAGCACAGGTTGAGCAGTTGGCTCGCATCTGTGATGAATTGAATATTCCCGTGTTAGCCTACGGATTGCGTTCATCTTACAGTGGCGATGTGTTTGAAGGTAGCCTTTATTTATTGGCATGGGCTGATGAGCTCAATGAAATTAAAACCATTTGTCATTGCGGAAAGAAGGCCTCAATGAACATGTTGGTAGATAAAAACGGCAAGCGAATTGCCGATGGCCCACAAATTGTGATTGGTGGGAATGAAAAATACGTCTCGACTTGCCGCAAACATTTTAAGTTAGGCATAAGTAAGAAAATGGATGTTCAAGAGGTAGAAATAGTAGAGGGCGTGACTTGTTAATCGATTATATTAAGCGGGGATTATCTATGCAAACTGTTGATACCAAAAAAAAAGGCACAGCTGCGACTAAGAGTGCTATTTCTAAGCCGGTGATGGCCTGGATTGTGTGTTTGTGTTCGTCATTATATTTTTTCTATGAGTTCATTCAGCTCAATATTTTTAATTCTTTAGATGTTTATTTGATGAATGAGTTTCATATCAATGCTGTTGAAACCGGGCATTTATCTTCGCTATATTTTTATGCGAACTTAATATTCTTGTTTCCGGCGGGGTTGTTGCTCGATCGATTTTCGACAAGAAAATTGATTATTATGGCAATGATCATTGGATCGACAAGTACGTTATTCTTCTCAATGTCTCATTCGTTGTTTATAACGGCTATTTGCCGATTCTTAACAGGCGTGGGCGCGGCATTTTGTTTCTTGAGTTGCATCCGTATTGCGTCTCGCTGGTTTCCACCGCAAAAATTGGCGCTAGCCACTGGTGTGATTGTGACGATGGCGATGTTAGGTGGCGCGGTTGCGCAAACCCCTTTTGCGATGTTGATTAATCATGTGGGTTGGCGTGATGCGATGATGCTCAATGGATTGTTGGGCTATGGTATTACGGTGTTGATTTGGTTCACAGTGAAAGATTATCCGCCAGGGGAGAGTGCACTGCGTGAAGCAGAGCCAAAAGCTGAGAAGCTAGGTATTATTAAAAGCCTGTTGTTTGTAATTAAGAATTTTCAGAACTGGGTGTGTGGTCTTTTCACCGCGCTGTTGAATTTGCCTATATTTATTTTAGGCGCTATTTGGGGGATTATGTACCTCAATCAGGTCCATCATTTTTCTACAACACAGGCCTCTTATGCGACCGCAATGTTGTTTTTTGGGACGATTATTGGTTCGCCATTGTTTGGATTTGTATCAGATCGTTTGTTAAAACGTAAGTTGCCGATGATTGTAGGTGGCGTTGCGTCATTAGCCGTTGTTTTGTCATTAATGTATGTGCCTGACTTAAGCTTAAATACAGTCGTTGTACTATTCTTCATGCTGGGGTTTTTCACTAGCGCACAGATTCTCAGTTATCCACTCATTGCAGAACATAACCCGATAAACATGACGAGTACGGCAATCAGTATTGCCTCTAGTTGTATTATGATTAGCGGGATTATCGCGCAACCATTGTTTGGTTGGTTCATGCAGCGCAATTGGGATCAAACCTTTGTGAATGGTCATCCTTCTTATTCAATTCAAGACATCAATAATGGTATGTTAATTATGCCGTTGATGTTTATTGTGAGCCTCTTACTGACGTTTTTTATCAAAGAAAGTAAGTATAGCGTGAATGAGAAGAAAGAGCTGGTTAGGGATTAATTTTGTCATCCCGGGATTGATCTGGGGTCCACACGCCCGTCATACCGGACTTGATCCGGGATCCATAAATAATGAAGGCGCTTTGCGCAATCAATAAAACTGGATTCCGGATATTGCCTCGCGACAAGTCGCTCGTAGCAATTCCGGAAAGACGCGAAATTCGACATCCCGGACTTGATCCTGGGTCTACGCACCCGTCATCCCGGGCTTGACCCGGGATCCATAAATAATGAAGGCGCTTTGCGCAATCAATAAAACTGGATTCCGGATATTGCCTCGCGACAAGTCGCTCGTAGCAATTCCGGAAAGACGCGAAATTCGATATCCCGGACTTGATCCTGGGTCCACGCACCCGTCATCCCGGGCTTGACCCGGGATCCATCTATATTAATTTTCTACGCTCACACTCCATCAATGCCCAGATCACATCATCCGTGAGTTTAGGGTGTGCTAGCGCGTCTTTTGTGTCTTGGAAATAAATTGGATCACACTCATAACAGCCTGTGATCGTGTTCTCTTTGTCATGCCAGTAATACAAAAAAGCTATTTCTTTATGATCAGTAACAGCTTCAGTGAGGGCGCCTAGTTCAATTATATCTGCAGGATCTGCATTAGCACCTAGTTCTTCATTGAGCTCACGCACAAGCGCCTCCACGGGTGTTTCATTGCTGTCTATTTTTCCGCCGAAGGTTGCGATCATTCCGGGAAATGTCCGCCAATTGAGAGGTCGTTCTTGCAGTAAAATTCTATCATCATGTGTGATAACAATGCAGCCTGTGAACTTAGGTATCAATGCTGCATTTTCAGGAAGATTTATGTCGACTTGTTTGACTGCGTCTAATAATTTCCGCATGTTTCTGTTACCCTGTTGACTATTGAGAGTTCTTTTAGGAGTGTATCACGATGTTCAGATTTAATAATGCCATGGCTATTATTTTATCCTTTTTGTTGTTTGTACGAATGCGGCAGGGGCTGACATGCCGGTGGGTGTTGGTTTAACTCCAACGTTGCCTGAGCCTGATCAATCCTTAATTCCAACCGTCAATATTGCCAAAGCGATAGGTTGGCCAGAAGGTGCAAAGCCAATCGCGGCTGATGGTTTTTCTGTGAATCAATTTGCGGGAGGCTTGACTCATCCTCGTTGGCTTTATGTACTGCCAAATGGTGATGTGTTAGTTGCAGATTCCAATGCACCTTCTAACCGTGAAGGCGAATCAGGTCTTCTTGCCTGGATTACCCATTTAGTTATGAAGCGCGCTGGAGCGGGAGTTCCGAGTCCTGATAGGGTTTTCTTGCTGCGTGATACTACGGGTGATGGTGTTGCAGATACTCGCAGTTCTTTCTTAGAGGGGGTGCGATCGCCATTTGGCATGGTGCTTGTGGATCACAGCTTGTATGTCGCAGCGTCTGATTCCATTATGCGTTATCCTTACGTTGATGGTGATACACATATTTCATCCAAAGGCAAAATGCTCGTTGATTTAACCTTAGGTAAGCCCAATCATCATTGGACGAAGAATATTATTGCGAGTCGTGATGGCAAGCATTTGTATGTGGCGATTGGTTCGAACAGTAATATCGCAGAGCACGGAATGGAAGAAGAAAAAGAGCTTGCTGCCATTTGGCAGGTTGAAAGGGTGACGGGCGAACTTCGCATTTTTGCATCCGGCTTGCGTAATCCTGTTGGTATGGCGTGGCAACCAGAAACAGGCGTGTTGTGGACGGTGGTGAACGAGCGTGATGAGTTGGGTAATGATTTGGTGCCTGATTATTTAACGTCAGTAAAAGAGGGTGCGTTTTACGGTTGGCCTTACAGTTATTTTGGTCAGCATATTGATTCGCGAATAGACCCACAAAATCCTGCGCTGGTTGCCAAAGCGATTGCACCTGATTATGCGTTAGGTTCCCATGTTGCAGCGTTGGGTCTAACGTTTTATGACGGCAGGTTGTTTCCAGCGAAATACATCAATGGCGCTTTCATCGGCGAGCACGGTTCTTGGAATCGCAGACCGCGTGCGGGTTATAAAGTGGTTTTTGTGTCGTTTGATAATGGGCAGCCTGTCGGCTTTCCACGCGATTTTTTGACAGGATTTTTGAATGAGGAAGGGCGGGCCTACGGTAGACCCGTTAGTGTGGCTGTTGATAAATCCGGCGCACTTTTAGTAGCAGATGATGTTGGTGATAAAGTGTGGCGCGTTGTGCCTGATGCGATTTAATTTTTTACATATGAAGAGGTGATTGATGAGTTTGAAAATAGAAGATAATTTGGCTATTGCTGAGGGTTATTATCAAGCAATGTTAGGCAAGGATTATGAGGGTATGGAGGCGCGCTTGGATCCTGATGTTCATTTGATTACGCCGCTTGCGGAGCTTTTTGGAAAAGACCATTTGCTGGAATCTGCAAGAAATCTAAGTGGTCTATTGCATGATATTGAGTTTCGTGCGAAGTTCAGTTCGGGTAATCAAATCATGATGGCTTATGATTTTATTTTTCCAGAACCCATTGGAAAATTACGCGCATCAGTGTTAATGGATTTTAAAGATCAGCTCATTAATAAGATAGAGCTCTTTTATGACGGCCGGCCTTTTGAAACAGAAAAAGATAAAATTTTTACGCAACGATAATTGATTGAGAGTGGCGGGGGTTTAGTATATGTTGTGGAAAAAAATTCATACACTTTAATAAGGGTTGTTGACATGCGTAGTATTTACTGGTTTCGTAGTGATTTAAGAATCTCAGATAATTTGGCTTTAGCAAAAGCCATGCAGGCATCAGATAGTTTGATGGGTGTTTTTATTTTAACGCCTGATACTTGGAAGGCGCATGATGCGGCACCTTGCAAAGTCCGTTTTCTTCTTGAGAATGTAAGCGAGTTATCAAAAGAGCTCTGGAAATATGGCGTTCCACTGTTGATTAGGCGGGGCCCTTCATTTTCACATTGTCCTAGCATTTTGGATAAGTTGTGTAAGCAATATGATATTGAGAGTCTTTATTTCAATCATGAGTATCCACTGGATGAGCGCGAGCGAGATAATGCGGTGGGTGAAAAGCTATCGGGGTATGTTGCAATGAAAGGCTATCATCAGCACTTGGTTTTTGCGCCGGGAGATGTGTTGAGTAAGCAGGGCACGCCTTTTAAAGTTTTTACACCGTTTAAAAACGCATGGATTGTTAAAGCACATAACGAACAAGCATGGCAAGCCGCTGGTCTAATCAGGAAGAAATTTAAAGCCGAAATTGAGCCTGATAAAGTCCCCAGTCAACTCAAAGATTTCACAGGTCAGGTGATTGATTTGATGCTTGATCCCGGTGAAAAAGCAGCTCAAAAAAAATTGAAGCACTTTTGTGACAATAAGCTTTACGATTATAGTGAGGGGAGAGATAAGTTCAATGTTGATGGCACAAGTCTTCTATCACCTTACTTAGCACAGGGCGTTATTTCTTCAAGGCAGTGTATTACGGCGGCGCTAGAATCAAGTGAGATTCGTGATATTGATAGTATGAAGAATAAAGAGGGCGCGGCCACTTGGGTTTCTGAATTAATATGGCGTGATTTTTATCATCATATCATTTATTTTAACCCTGATATTTCTCGGCGTAAGCCTTATAAGCTAAAGACGGATGCTATTCCCTGGAGCTATGATAGCGTTTTGTTTGAAGCTTGGAAGAATGGGATGACTGGATTTCCAGTTGTCGATGCTGGTATGCGTCAATTACTCAAGACGGGTTGGATGCATAACCGATTACGGATGGTCACGGCTATGTTTTTAAGTAAAATATTGTTGCTTGATTGGCGTTTAGGCGAAAAACATTTTATGTCTCATTTGATTGATGGTGACTTTGCAGCTAACAACGGCGGTTGGCAGTGGAGTGCCTCAACGGGGACTGATGCGGTTCCTTATTTTCGAATTTTTAACCCCTTTACGCAGAGTCAACGGTTTGATCCTGCGGGAGATTTTATTCGACAATATTGTCCTGAGTTGGCTCACCTTGATAATAAAAAAATTCATGACCTCCATGCTTTTGGCGTAGACGTTGATGCCTTAGGGTATCCTCAGCCAGTTTGCAATTATAAAGCGATGCGTCAAAGAACGATTGATCTTTTTAAGGAGCTTTAGAAAATATGAAGATTGGTTTGCTAGGTTATGGATACACGGCGAGTTTTTTTTGCGCATTTGATGGAAGCTAGTGGTCATCAGGTTTGGGGCACTAGTCGGAATGTGTCTGCTTTAAAACACAGTGTTCCAGCAGGTGTTGAGATCATTGGTTTTAACCATGAAGAAATATTGCGTTGTATGGAAGGTACTACCTGTTTTCTGATTTCAACACCGCCTAATGATTCTGGTCACGATTCATCATTTTCTATAATGAAAGAGTTGATTCTTGAAAGAAAAAAGCAATGCCACTGGATCGGTTATTTGTCCTCAACAGGGGTGTACGGTGATCATCAGGGTGCATGGGTTGATGAGTCTTCACAATGTTTAGCGGAATCAAATCGAGCAAAAAAGAGAGTATTGGCTGAGAAATCGTGGTTGTCTTTATATGAGGTAGAGGGGTTGCCCGTTAATGTTTTTAGGCTGTCGGGAATTTACGGCCCTGGACGTAATGCCATCGAGCGAATTCGAGCTGGAAAAAATACATCTGTGTTAAAGGAGGCGCAATATTTCTCACGTATTCACGTTACGGATATTTGTGAGGCCTTATTCCAGTCGATGTTGTTACCAATGCCGGGCGAGATCTTTAATTTGTCTGATGATTATCCCTGTAACTCATGTGAAGTTGATGCCTATGCGGCTGATCTCTTAGGGGTGGAGAGGCTAATTGTCATTCCTTATGAGGTTGCAGAGCTTTCGCCTATGGCGCAAGAGTTTTATCAAAGCAATCGCCGCGTGAGCAATGCTAAACTTAAAAAGACATTGTTACCAAAATTGCGTTATCCTACTTATAAGGAAGGTTTGGATTCAATTTTATAAGGAGGTAATTCAGGATGAAGAAGACACTACAGCTTGTCATGTGGATTTTAGTATTGCAACTTGTTGGTTACGCCATGGGCGCGGTGACGGAAACTAATTTAACCCCGTGGTACGCATCTCTTCATAAATCGACGTTAACCCCGCCTGGTTTTGTTTTTGGCATTGTCTGGGGTGTTCTCTATGTCTTGCTTGCAATTTCAGGTTGGCGTTTATACCAAGAAAATAAAACCGACGCCATGTCACGCTTGCGTATAATCTTTCTCACTCAGCTGGTTTTAAATTGGCTTTGGACACCTTTGTTTTTTCATTTGCATTGGGTAGGCGCCGCATTAATTTGTTTGGTCGCAATCGTATTGTTAACGACCTTCTTTTTATTCCTCGCGTGGCGCGAACTGCGAGCAGTGTTTTGGTTGATGCTGCCGTATTGGTACTGGGTATGTTTTGCATCGTATCTAAATTTTGTAATCTGGCTTGGATAGTGGGTGCAGGTGCATTTATCCACAGGTAGGTGGACAGGTCATTTCGCACACGAGGAGGGTCAGGCCCTGTCAGAAATGACAACCCAGCTGGCCCCCTAATCCTTGACACATCTTAAAAAAACGCGCATCATTTCCAATGCTAATTTTGATAACATTTTATTGATTGAGGCATGGGAGCGTTGGTGTCGGTTG
>DKOI01000115.1 GCA_002469885.1 Legionellales bacterium UBA7366
GGCGATGTGTTTGGTAACGGCATGTTGTTATCACCGCATATTAAATTGGTTTTGGCGTTTAACCATATGCATATTTTTGTTGACCCAGATCCTGATGCCCGCATGAGTTTTAAAGAGCGTCGTCGTTTGTTTAATCTGCCGCGATCGTCTTGGGCAGATTATAGTGAAGCGCTTATATCAAAAGGCGGTGGCGTATTCAGTCGTACGGATAAATCTATTAAAATCTCTGCGGCGATGAAGAAGTTATTTGACATCGATGCTGATAAGTTGGAGCCTAATGAGTTAATACGTGCGGCTTTAAGATCGCAGGTGGATTTGATTTGGAATGGTGGCATTGGAACCTTTGTGAAAAGTGTTTCTGAGTCTCATGCTGATGTGGGCGACAGGCATAGTGAGGCTATTCGCATTAACGGTAAAGAGTTACGTTGTCGCGTATTTGGCGAGGGCGGTAATTTGGGGATGACCCAGCTTGGTCGAATAGAGTTCTCGCTAAATGGTGGCTCTTGTTATACTGACTTTATTGATAACTCAGCAGGTGTTGATTGCTCGGATCACGAGGTCAATATTAAGATTTTATTGAATGATATTGTGAAAGAAGATGTTCTTTCTTTGCCTGAACGAAATAAGCTATTGGCTCAAATGACGACCGAGGTCGGTTCGCTTGTTTTACGAAATAACTATGAGCAGACATTGGCTGTGAGTGTTTCTGTTCGAAGAACCTTTAGAGACTTTAATATTTACCGTCGCTTTATTAATTCGCTAGAGTCTGCTGGAAAGCTGGATCGTGCGCTAGAGTTTATCGGTGATGATAATGTGTTGTTGGACCGTAAAGCGGGTGGTGTTGGCTTGACAAAGCCCGAGGTGTCGGTTTTATTTGCTTACACTAAAAATATTCTCAAAGAAGAGCTATTGCTCTCTGATGTGCCTGAAGATGAATTCTTCTTAGAGCAGCTGCAGGCGGAGTTTCCAACGCCTTTACGTAAGAAATATGAAAAAGAAATGCGTAACCATGGTCTTCGCCGTGAAATCATTGTTACACAAATTGTTAATATGGTTGTTAACCGTACGGGTGTAACGTTCATTCATCGTTTGCAGCAAGAGACAGGCGCAACAGCGGCGGATGTGATTCGTGCTTACACGATTGCAAGTAACGTATTTCCTATCGAATCGATACTAACGCGCATTACTGATCTTGATTATAAAGTGGATACTGATGTTCAGTTTGAGATGCTCTCACAGGTCTCGATGTTGGTGAGAAGGGCGACACGTTGGTTTGTCCGCAATCGCACACGTTTTGTCGGCATTCAGGAAACGATAGACTCCTTTAAAAAGCCGATTGGTTTACTGATAGGTATTTTAGAGGATCAGCATATTCAACCTGATAATAAAGCATCTCAGGAAAAGATTGATAAGTACCTTAAAAAAGATGTTCCAAAAGATTTGGCGGAGGATTTGTTGTTGCTCCCTCTGCTGTTCTTCTCGTTGGATATTGTTGATGCGGTTGCCATATACAGCTTTAGGCTCGAGAAATTCGCTTATGTTTACTTCCACTTAGGAAGATGCATGGAGCTTGATTGGGTTCGTGAGAAAATTCGAACGCAAACGGCTGAGAATAATTGGGAAGAACTTTCCCGCTCATTGTTGCTGGATGATTTGGATGGCCAGCAGCGTATGTTGTCGATTAGCATTATGCAGTTTGAGCCCAAACGAAAAGAGATCAACCAGCAAATTGATGATTGGATGCTGATGAATGATTCTGTCATTGTTCGTTGGGGTATTATATTGAGTGACCTCAAAACCAGTGATAACGTTGGTTTGATTATGTATTCAGTCGCGTTGCGTGAGCTCAATGAATTTATAAAAATTGGCGCTCAATTTTCCACGGGCGCAAATAGTTAACCTAAGGTAGGCGTTATTCTCGAGTGTCGCTTACCTTGGTGGGTGTGCAATACGCTGGTAATGTGTGCGTTTTTCTATATTCATTTGCTTGTTTCTCAACGATGTGCAATTCGTTTAGCACCTTGTAAATCGAATTGAAGACATTCATGAATGTGAATTGTGCCTTGTGCCTGGTGTTGTTGGTGAGTGCCACAATGATGTTGTTGCAGGGGTTGTAAGCGTAGAGTGATTCATAGCCCAAATTTCCGCCTGAGTGCATCCATTCAAAACCTGCGTCTTTAAAGTAGACGAGACCTATACCAAGCCGGGCACCAATGCTTGTGAAGTCTTGTACCTTCTCAGGTGTTGATATTAGCTGGACAGGTTTTCCATTTTCTTCGTTAATAATGTTGAGCATTTTATTGTATTGCTTGGTGGGGAGAGTGTTGTGACTAAACAGTAAGCGAAAAAATTTTATAATCTTATTTGGCGTTGAGATCATGCTGCCTGCGGGTCCAAATTGTGCTGCGGTTACATTTTTTACATCGGTTTTTTCAGGGAAGGTGCCTTCAGCATTGTGGCCATGCGCAATGACTTTTTGAATTTGTGCTGGGAATGCGCCTGGGAAATAGTTTGTGTGAGGTGTGTTGAGTTTTTTTCCCATGAGAAAGTGCGCTAATTTTTCTTTCACTGTTTTGCGCGTTGCTTTTTCAATGATGAGTCCTAGGAGGATGTAGTCAGTATTGCTGTATCCATACTGAGAGCAGCTTTAAAATTATCCGGTTGCTTGTAAGCGGTATCGGCAAGTTCCTTAAGTGCCCATTTCTTAGCGGGTTTGCTGGCGACATTCTCCCAGAACCTTGGGGTTTTTCTGAAGCTGTGTGAGGAATGCGGCCGTGACCACGCGCGGACGTCTTCGTTTGCGCAGAATTGTCGTTTTCGGCTTCATCCACGCTTGAGTCATTATGAGAGTCAGTATTTTTTTTAGCGTCCTCTTCGCTTTTATGCTCATTATCATCAGCATCACGTTTTGATTTTTTCTTTTTACGGCCTGCACCAAAAATTAATTTACGCAAATTTGATAGTCTAATCTTATGCTCGGCAAATGCAGGAGATGGTATAAGAGCGGGTCTCAGCTGGCAAATCACAAGCCTCAATCTGCGACAGCTTTATTAATCTCTTCGGGTAATTTATCAACGACTGCTGGCAGTTCGTCTTAATGACTCATTTGCGTTAACCCCGCTTGATGAGGAAATGACAATCTCGAAGAAGCCATCAGAAATCAATGGGTTGAAGAAAAGCTATTGACCGTATTGATTTTAAGCATCATTGTTGGTGTATTGCACACCACTACCCGAAAGGCACAAAAGATTGAGGATGTATCATGCATGTTTTCAAAGCAGCGGAAACAGAGTTAACAAGCTTTTTTCACCCAAAAGAACAAATACCATTGAAGCCATTGTGTTTGTTGGACTATAAAGATCACTCACTGTTTAAAGTTAACGTGCTGGAAAATCTTATTGTTGAATATAGCGACCCCGCATGTGAGCTATTAATAGCCGTTGCAGAAGCTACGCCTGAGAAAAAAAATAATCCCGATTTAACGAAAACGGTTGGAGAACGGCTTGTTAAGCAAGCCACTTTTTTGCTAGCGCATAAAGCATCCGTAATAGACTTAGTAGGTAACACTTTCCAAAAAATAACGGCATTTCAATATGCTGTGTAGGCAGGCGTTGGCATATGTACAATATGTTGCTCAAATACATGGATAAGGTAACTGCAAAAGTACAGTTAGAAGAGTTACTCAAAAACGGTGTTCAGTATACTGATGCCAAAGGTGGCGAGCACACAGAACAACGCTTTAGTTTGCAACCCTTGCTCGAGGCGTATGCGGCGCTTCAAGCCGCCGTTGCCGCGAGAAATTGGCCGTTGGCAAGAAGCATATGGGTACAAAAAGTGGGTGCCGCGCAAGCAAACCTGCCTTCCTGCGTTGTCAATCAATTCTTTCATCCTACAAGGGGTTTCGAGGCTGGGAGCAGCACCCATTTTACAAGCCCGCTTCCTCGGTTGATAGGCGGTAATGACGGTGCTTGGTATTCGGCCTCTCTGGATGGTAAGGCTAGTTGTTCCTTTGCCTTTGCTCGTGGCCCGCACCCGAAGCCGCTGGGCGTGCGGGGTCGCTCACTGGTGCTATACGCAATTACAGCAAACACGATTCTCTTGCAGGATGCCAATTCCATTCACTCTTTGTTTGGTATAAGAACCGCGCAGTTGAATACGCTCGCGGCATTGTTGGATCTGACCATCACTCAAGAGAGCAGTAGCCCTCCCAGGCCCAAGTAGTTTAAACAATACTCCCACACCTAGCAAACGTGATGCGGCCTACTATTTCCGTGCAGCTTGTTAAGAAGTTACAATCCAACTGCGAGGTGGTTTATGAGTTCAAAAAATAACAAAAAAGAACGTTTACAGAAGAGTTAAAGCGGGCCGTTGTTGCCCTGGTTGTTTATCAAGGTTATAGCGTCGCTCAAGCTTCTCGAAGCTTAGGGATCAACGACAACCTGATCTAAAAGTGGAGAAAAGATCAAGAGTCCACGGGAAATGCGTGCAGTTTATCACTTGGTGAGCAATACGAGCTAAAACGCCTAACGAGATAATTGAAAAATGTGTTGCGCTGACTGGTTGAACCTACAAGTGCCTACTTCGCGAAAGAAATGCAGTGAAGTATGGATTTATTAAAACCGAATCTGTACAGTACCCAGTAACTGTTTTGTGTGATGTTATGCAGGTAAAACGTAGCAGTTATTATGACTGGAAAAATAACCGCTCTCAAAAAGCAATAAGCGCAGGTGAGATTGCACTACGGGCTTAGACGAATCGCTTATTTAAGCAGTCACGTAAAAGTATAGGCAGTCAAAGAATGTCAAAGGCTTTGCGCGCCCAAGGCTTTAATGTTGGTCGAACAAATGCTCGTCGTTTAATAAGATTGATGGAATTAGTTGTGAAACGAAAACGTAAATATTAGGTGGCAATCGATAGCGAGCACAACTTGCCCGTTTCTGAAAATGTTTTGAATCGAGAGTTTAATCCACTGAAGCCTAATCAAATCTGGGGAGGAGAAAATACCAATGAGTTCACCTCCGAGGGTTTCTGATATTTGGCTGTTGTTATTGATCTTTATTCGCCAAAAGTAATCGGTTAGTGCATGGATAAGAGCATGAAAGCTTTCACTTGTTGTGAGAGCGCTTATGATGGCTGTTAGCCTTCGAAAACCACCTGCTGGATTAATTCATCACTCAGATCGAGGAAGTCAGTATGCGAGTCTACAGTATCAACAGTTGCTGCGACAATTCGGAATGGTTGG
>DKOI01000096.1:0-2062 GCA_002469885.1 Legionellales bacterium UBA7366
GAGGTGCTAGATTGATCGCTTACGCTATAGTGCGCTTTGCGCAGCAAGCATGCATTCAGCTGCCTTTTGCGTTGGCGATGTCCTCCCATGTTTTTCGTTCAAAGCGAGGCGCTGTTTATTCTGGGGGGGGGGGGGGGGGGGGCAGTGTTCACAGCAAATGAATGTTACGTGAGACCAGCCTTAGTGAAGAAGATTATAAATCAATTGCATTCATTGTGTCAGGGTAGAGATTTACAAGAACTGCGTTTAAAGTTGGCGCTTGTTGTCAAGGTTCGGGGTTGTCTTGAAAACGAAATATCGTATGTCTTCGAGAAAAATCATCAGTCAGTTTAATGCGGTCAGTTTCACAGCCTGTATTAGGCGCTGATTTGGTGGATTCAGAGCATAAACCTCCATTGCGGAGCCATAGCGATAATGTTTGTCGTCGAGGATAGGGTTCACGATGCTCATGCGGGCTACATTCGATGGTGCGATTTATTTTGTGTTCGACATTTCCTGGCTCATCAGGTCAGAAATTTGATTGGCCATCTTGGGCGTTAAGCCGTCGATGATGGCCATGTTAGCCGATATGCCTTCAGTTTTGGATCCAAAGCCGCGGGTGTATTGGCTGGCAACACCTTGTTGAGTGATGTAAATAGCCGCTATGCCAAGCATGGCGCGCAATGGGTTGCGGTTCATGTTGATATCGACAATACGATTGTACGGGATAATTTTTTTATTAATGCCCCAATATCCCGAGTAAACAATGCAGCGAGTGTTAGTGAAAAAATACCAGTGTTTGTTCATGACAAACGTCAGCCAGGCATAAGCGGTAATATTGAGTGTAACGATTGCAACAAGAAAGTAATTAATCAGTGATGAAAGTTCTGAAAAGCCACTCAAGCCGATTGTGTTATAAAAGAGGTATAGAAAGAGGGGGAGGATAATGAAAAAGTGACCGCGGATAAGGTAGAGATAGACGATGAGCTTTTTGTCAGGACAGCACTCAAATAGCATTTTTTCATCACCGTGTAGATTAATGCGCGGTTTCATAAATGATCCTCTGAGTAAAAAAACAGTATACCATGAAAAGATCAATCATCAAACAGCTCCTGGGCCGCTTGAATAATAGCAATATTTTTAAGCATAATTCGTAACGATTCGGGGCGTGGCGCAGCTTGGTAGCGCACTTGCATGGGGTGCAAGGGGTCGCTGGTTCAAATCCAGTCGCCCCGATCAAATTTTCATCCTACTCCCTTATTTTCAGATGAAAGCAAATCCTATTTTTTGTATTTTTTTTCAAAAAAAAGGTGGCCTATGCAAAACAACCAAAAACTCGAAGGTGACATCACTATCGAAGCAAGACAACCTGCAACAAAACGCATAAAGATTGAGGGTAGGTCTGTATCAGCTGAAAGCAGATGTGCGCTCTAAACCGCGTGCTGGCGACTTCCCGGGTGCAATGACGGACGCGAGTAGAGCGCTTGAAATCGAACCAAACAGTGCGCGGGGTTTACGTATTGGAGCGGAAGCCAGGGCGGCTGTACAAAAAAAAATCGCCGCTCAACCTGTGAGTATGCCTGTTTCATTGAGTACTTCTAGTTCAAGCGTAAGTATTGCTGTAGAAACCAAAGGAGCACCTGCTTTAGTGGTGAGATCGCCTCGACCAATGCCGCCGTTAATTCCAGCCTCAGCGCAAGCTACAGCAACGTCTGTGTTGCTTTCGCCACTAACGTGTGAACCTGCTGCTCTGGCTGCAAGTGTGCTGCCAGATGCGGAATTGAAAAAATTAAAGAATCAGTATAACAAAACAGCACTTGCTTCGATGGTATTTCGTTTACGACAACAGCTATCAGAAAAAACAATGGAAGTATTGTCCTTGCAAGGCAAGGTGATTGAATTACAAAGGCAGTTGATAGCGGCGCAAAGTCAGTGTATAAGTCCAAGCGCTGATCGGGGTGGTGAGTCACGACCGCCTCTTGGGGTCCGTGCAGTCTGCAGGAATGTTTGCGTCATCATCGAGTTCTTGTAGCTCGTCATCGCCTGCTCGTGATGAGAATGGCTTGGCGACGCTCTCAGAAGT
>DKOI01000096.1:2146-13962 GCA_002469885.1 Legionellales bacterium UBA7366
CTCACGAATCTACCCGTCATTTTCCAAAAAGGGGCTGTTGGCATAAAAAGATTGCCACGCTTCACTTCGTTCAACTCGCAATGACCCTGCGCTCATTGTTGACGATGATGAGGTTCGCGTTGCTCACACTTCCCGCCGGCTCGATGCTCGGGCGGGCTATATGTTTCTTCAATTATTATTAAGCATCAATTTTTTTATACTTCACACGATGCGGTTGAGCAGCATCATCGCCTAAGCGTCGTACGCGATCTGCTTCGTATTCTGTGTAGTTCCCCGCAAAGAATGTGATGCTACCATCTTCTTCGTACGCTAACATGTGTGTCGCGATGCGGTCTAAGAACCAACGATCATGCGAAATGACAACACAGCAGCCTGGGAATTTCAAGATGGCTTCTTCAAGTGCGCGTAACGTTTCAACGTCTAAATCATTGGTAGGCTCATCGAGTAACAAGACGTTTCCGCCTGCGCATAATAGTTTTGCTAAATGCACGCGATTACGCTCACCGCCTGAGAGTTGGCCAATAATTTTTTGTTGGTCATTTCCTTTAATGTTGAAACGTCCAAGGTATGCGCGTGATTGCAGTTGATATTTTCCAATAGTAATCACGTCTTGATCATTGGCCACTTCTTGCCAGATGGTTTTAGTATCATCGAGGGAATCGCGGCTTTGGTCAACGCAGGCAATTTTGACCGTTTCACCAATTTTGATCCCGCCGCTATCGGGTGTTTCATCGCCAGTTAACATTTTAAATAAGGTGGATTTACCAACACCGTTGGCGCCAATAACGCCCATAATGCCACCTTTAGGTAAGGTGAAATTTAAGTTGTCAAACAACAGTCTGTCGCCAAAATGTTTTTTAAGGTTGGTGGCTTGAATAACGGAGTCCCCTAGGCGAGGACCAGGCGGAATGTAAAGTTCACGCGTTTCGTTGCGCTCTTGAAATTCTTTTGAGTTTAATTCTTCAAATCGTGCCATACGCGATTTGTTTTTAGACTGCCGGCCTTTTTGATTGCTTCGCACCCATTCAAGTTCCGATTTAATGGTTTTTAAATGTGATGATTCGCGACGATCTTCTAGTTCTAAACGTTTTTCTTTTTGCTCTAACCAGTTGGTGTAGTTGCCTTCATATGGAATACCCGCACCGCGATCTAATTCAAGAATCCAGCCAGCAACGTTATCTAAGAAATAGCGATCATGGGTGACTGCCACAACGGTGCCTGTGTATTCGTGTAAGAAGCGCTCTAGCCAAGCAACACTTTCTGCGTCTAAGTGGTTAGTCGGCTCATCTAATAAGAGCATGTCAGGTTTTTCTAATAATAATTTGCACAGCGCAACTCGACGTTTCTCGCCGCCTGATAAGGTAGAGACTTGCGCATCCCAAGGTGGTAGGCGCAGCGCGTCCGCGGCGATTTCGAGTTTGCGATCCACTTCCCAGCCATCAGCTGCGTCGATTTTATTTTGTAAATTACCTTGCTCTTCTAATAGCGCGGTCATTTCATCATTATCCATGGGTTCAGTGAAGCGATCGCTAATGGCATTAAATTTCTTGAGGTTCTCCATCGTTTCAGCAACGGCCTCCTCAACGTTTGCACGGACGTCTTTGGTCTCATCGAGTTGAGGTTCCTGCGCGAGATAGCCGATTTTAATGCCCTTTTGAGCCTGGGCTTCACCTGAGAATTCTTTGTCGATCCCGGCCATAATTTTTAATACGGTTGATTTACCCGAGCCGTTTATGCCGAGTACACCAATTTTAGCGCCTGGGTAGAAAGAGAGGCAAATGTCTTTAAGTATCTCTTTTTTTGGGGGAACCGTCTTGCTAACGTGTTGCATTGTGTAGATATATTGTGCCATGAGGTCTCTTCGTTATATGAAAAGAGGGCATGATATCGTGTTTGTGGGGGGGAATCTAGGGGGTAGCCCCTTGGCTGTCATGAGGTGTAGTCCGGTTGAGCGAATTGTGCGAGGGAGTCGAGAAGGTGCGCGACTTGTTGCGCTAGAATATTGTCAGTAATGAGGCTTGCGATTCCCGCCGGCGCAGTGCCGGCGGGCTGCATATTAGGCCACCGCGTCTTCAGCCGCATTCGGCAGTGTGATGTTAAGCTCGAGCACGGAACAGTTGTCTTTTTCGTCAAGCGCTACACACACTTGATCTTCATCAATGTCGGTGTATTTTGCAATAACAGCGACAAGTTCACGCTGCAACTTAGGCAAGTAGTCACGGCTTGTTTTTGCGCGTTGATGCGAAATCACAATTTGTAATCTTTCTTTAGCCAGATTAGCAGTGCTCTTCGGGCGCTTTGTTAAAAATTTAGTTAGAAAACTCATGCAGGCGCTCCTTGCTTGCTTTTACCTTTAAGGCGAAATAAACGTTTGAATATGCCGTTTTTCTCTTCTGTGACAAAACGCATTTGAACTTCCTTACCGAGGAAGCGATCAATGGCGTCACCATATGCTTGTGATGCATTGGTGGTTTCATCTAAAGTGACAGGTGTACCGGCGTTGGATGCTTGTAACACGGCGTTTGATTCAGGGATGACACCGAGTAATGGTATGCCAAGAATTTCGGTGATGTCTTCAATATTGAGCATTTCACCTAAGCCAGCGCGTTTTGGATCAAAGCGAGTGATTAGCAAGTGCTCCTTCACGGGGTCTTTGCCTTCCTCGGCGCGTTTTGTTTTGCTTGAGAGGATGCCGAGGATTCGATCAGAATCTCGAACAGATGAGACTTCAGGGTTTGTGACAACGACTGCTTTATCAGCATGATACATTGCCATTAAAGCGCCTTTCTCAATTCCTGCGGGTGAATCACACACGACAAAATCAAAATCTTGTTTTAACTCAGTCATGATTTTATCAACACCTTCAGGTGTGAGAGCGTCTTTATCGCGAGTTTGCGAAGCAGGGAGGATGTATAAGTTATCTACGCGTTTGTCACGAATTAAGGTTTGACGCAAAGTTGCGTCTCCGTTAACAACGTTGACAAAGTCGTAAACGACACGTCGTTCACAACCCATGATTAAATCAAGGTTACGAAGGCCGATGTCAAAATCAATGACGACTGTTCGGTGGCCGCGCATTGCAAGACCAGTTGCAATCGCTGCACTGGTTGTCGTTTTACCGACGCCGCCTTTTCCCGATGTGACGACAATAACAGTTGCAGTACTCAAAATGTTATTCCTTACATTAAAGTTAATATTTGAGTTACTCTACACTCAAACTGTAGCAATTTGCAACTCACCGTTATCTAAATAGATGTGAGTTAAATCTTCATTTTCTTTTTTGGTGCGTTTCAGCAGTTCCTCGCTGACTTTATACTGCCCAGCGATTGAGACCAGCTCGGCATCTAGTTCTGTCGTAAAAATGCGCGCAGTGCTGTCACCTTGTACGCCTGCAAGCGCGCGGCCGCGAAGGGGGCCGTATACATGAATGTTACCATCAGCTATGACTTCAGCGCCGTGGCTAACAGGCGCTAAGATGAGTAAGTCGCCGCCTTCAGCGTATATTTGTTTTCCAGAACGCACAGGTTGTGTGATAACGCGAGTGGGTGATTTAACCGTTGGGCCTTCAGATTTAGGCGTGACATCAGCTGTTTTTTTGGTTGGGGTTTCTTCCTTCACAGGTTCTGCCTGTTTGATATTAGGCAAGATGGCGAGTTGCGCCTCAATAGCTTGTTTGTGTTGATCAGGATTCCCGTTTCGAACGCCAATCGGGATTAAGGTGAATGTGCGGCAGAGTTCGATCAGTTTTTTGAAATCAACTTCAACCGCAATTTGTGATAGCGCTTGTAGGTCGATTACGATAGGAGAGTTCTCAAAAAATTTTGGTGCTTGCTTGATGGTTTCAGCTATTTCTGTTTCAAACGTTTCAAAGTCTATGCTGTTGAGTTTGAGAACAGTTAAGGTGAATAAGCTGCCTTTTAATTGAAATGTTTTTGCCGCCTGCATGGTTTACTTTTCCCTATCATCTGTGAAAAAATTGATTATAGACACTATTAATGAGAGAGACAACTTTATGGAATGGTTATCATCATACCCGGAGGGTATGCCCGCTGAAATTGATCCAGATGCCTACTCCTCACTTAAAGAACTATTTATGGTTTCTTGTGAAAAATTTGGCACTCATGTCGCTTATGAGCACATGGGCGCGGAAATTACTTTTGCTCAAACATTCAAGCTTGCCCGTGATTTTGCTGCATTTTGTCAGCATAAGTTAGATTTGCAAAAAGGCGACTGCATCGGTTTAATGATGCCAAATATGATGCAATATCCAATCGCATTGTTCGGTGCGTGGATGGCCGGTCTAACTGTTGTGAACATTAATCCTCTCTATACACCGGAAGAAATAATTGCACAGTTAAGTCAGATTGATGTGCGTTGTGTGGTTGTGATTGAGAATTTTGCGAAAACACTTTCAACCGTTAAGAAAACCATTGCCATTCCTCACGTTATTGTCACGGGCTTAGGTGACATGTTAGGTTTTCCGAAGGCGAATATTGCTAATTTTATTATAAAATACGTTAAGCGGCTGGTGCCACGGTATAGTTTGGCAACACCTATTTCGTTTATGTCGGTATTATCACAAGGCGCGGAATGTGAGCTCATACCCGTAAGCTTGTCAGGGAACGATGTCGCGCTGCTGCAGCCGACAGGTGGCACAACGGGCGCACCTAAGTCAGCCATGCTCACGCACCGAAATCTTGTGGCGAATGTGGAGCAAATTGGGGCATGGATTCGTGATGTGTTAGTAGAAGGGGAAGAAATTATTGTTACCGCTCTACCGATATACCATATCTTTTCCTTGGTTGTGAATATTCTTTTGTTTATGAGGGAGGGTGGAACGAATATTTTAATTACCGATCCTAGAGATATTTCGGCGCTGATTCAAAAATTACAAACGACACATTTTACGTTGATGACGGGTGTAAATACACTTTATAACGCGATGACGCTAGATCCAGGGTTTAAAAAATGTGACTTTTCTAGCTTTAAGCTCGCGATTGCAGGTGGTATGCCGGCATCACAAAAAGTTGCAGAGGCGGTCCGGGCGATCACTGGAAGGCCCTTGATTGAAGGTTATGGGTTAACAGAGGCAAGCCCTGTTGTGAGCGCTTTGCCGATGACCGCATTACACTATGATGGCAGTATTGGTTTTCCGTTACCTTCTACCAATGTAAAAATTTTGGATGATTCAGGCAGTCTTTGTCCTGCTGATAAGCCGGGTGAGTTGTTTGTGCAAGGGCCGCAGGTCATGAAGGGCTATTATAAAAATTCCAAAGAAACAGTCGGTGTACTGAGTAAGGATGGTTGGCTGGCAACGGGTGATGTTGCTGTGATGAGCGAGAAAGGTGTGATAACGCTCGTTGATCGTAAAAAAGATATGATCATTGTCTCGGGTTTTAATGTCTATCCTAATGAAGTGGAGGCCGTCATTCTTCAAATGCCAGAAGTCCTAGAGGCTGCCGTTGTGGGTGTTCCTTGTAAGGAAAGTGGTGAGGCGGTTAAGGCTGTCGTTGTCCAAAAAAGTGGATCATTATCCGTCAAGGATGTGATAGCGCATTGTCACGGACAACTAGCCCATTACAAAACACCGCGCATTATTGAGTTTACAGATGCGTTACCAAAAAACAATGTTGGTAAAGTTTTACGTAAGGACTTACGATAAATCTTCCGTTAACCCATTGATAATTTTTTAAATAATTTATGTCTGCATTGACGCTGTTAACCTAAGCGATTACTATTCCGGTATATATCGAAATGCAATGCTACGCATCTAAATGGGGTGGGTGATATGTTTGTCAGTGGGTATGTACGAGATAACGTTATAATAGATCTTAAAATAGATGAGGGGCGTGTTCGGCTCAAGCCGGTGCCGGAGGGTCAGGGTGTTGTGAAAATAGCACCAGGCATGGCGCCTAAAGCGGAGCTTAAAATTGATTCTGTTATTCCTGATAAAATTAATTCGGGATCTAATCACTTTATTCTAAAGCATCCTAAAACGCGTAGCTTTTTGGCAATCTTTGGTTCTACCAATATTATCTCATTATTCAAGTCTGAAGGTGCAACGCCCAGAAAGGCAATGGAGCTTTACTATAAGTATGCGGCCTCAACATTTGAAAAAAATCGTTCTACTTTACATTGTGCAAAAAAAATTGATCCAGGTTTTCTCCAGCTTTTCGAAAAAATGTTTCAGCACGTTCGCGAGACCTTAACGCTCGCGGCGTTTGGAGAAGTCGTTTATTCAGAAGTGGCCAGAGCATTGTTTCCAAGAAGTTTGCGTACGCCTGAAATGTTTTTGCATATTGACGAAACTGGTAGTCCGTATGTCCTGTCTAGATTTGTTGATGGATTTAATGAGTTCATGCATAAAAGATTGGTGTCAAAAGAGGGCGGCGGTAAAGAGCAGATGGTCGCCACGCTCAAAGAGCGTAAAGCAAAATTGGCAAAAGAAGGTGTGCTGCCCAAGCGGGATGATTTAGCCATAACGGCCGTTGAAGATCGCTTGTTAGGAAAAATGCTCGCTATAGCCTTAATTACAAATCACTGGGATCTGTTCAACAATATTTGTTTGGCAAACTCAGGTTGTCTGGGTGAGTTAAACAGTTCAGAGTTGGTTGTGATTGTTGATTGTGGGAATGCATTTTCTGATGGATTTGGCGGCCGTTCAGGCGGTGAGGCCACCTTTCTCAATCCGGATGTTATGGGGCTAGAGGATCGTGATGCGATCAACGGCCATAAACACGTTTTTCCGTTTGACCGAGAATTCCCCATTGCGTTGCCAAGGCAGCTAGTGCCGGATTTATTTGATTTTAGCAGTCATGCATTCTTTAAGGGATTTCAATCAGCCATTTTAGATGTAAGCCAGGCGTTGGTTGCAAACCCAGATTGTATTCAGAGTGCAATTCATTGTTCCTTAGATAAGGTGACGGAGAATTCTTCTTTGACGGTGCGAGGTATGTTGGGGGGTGGTGCTAACCCTAAATCCACTGAGCAACTGCTTCATCGGTCAACGCTGTTGGATAGAAGTTTTTACAAATTTAATAGCGAGAAAAAGCCTTCGTGTTCAGAGGGGTGTGATGATTCTTATACATTGGAAAGTGTATTGAAAAGTCGTGTCAGTTTTTTAGCCGAAGCGACGGATGGAATTGCTACCGAGCGAGAAAGGCATGCTCATGAATCACCTGTAAAATTTAAGCAAGCCATGGAAGGTTATATAGACCGATTCAATCAGAATCAATTGCTGAAATTTAAGAGGCTTCAGGCGACAAATGATGCTGCTTTAAAGAAGCAAGTTTATCCTAAAATTCCATCAAACGTAGGGTTTTTTAAATCAGAGTCGCAAATAGACGCGGATGATCGTGCGCGCGCTGGTGTTGTGTTGATGTCACGCTTGTAGGGCGGCTGTTTAGGTTCGTATTAACGAGCTAGATTCAAGTCTGGATGGGGTGTTTAAATCAGAGTCGCTCCAAGATGATTGATTAGTCTCAGTGCTTGTTGAATTGGGAGAAAAAAGCGACCTAGAGGCCCCAGAATATACGTTATCAATAGGTGAGGTTAGTGCTAGCGATTGCAATTTTTCAATATCAGTGATTTCTTTGGGTGATATATTTCTTCTGTTTTGCACCAGGGGCTCCTCTCTTTCTGTAACAAGGATTTTATCTTGAATAAAATTGGCTTTAGCTATATTTGATTCGTTATAAAATGTTTCTTGGTGTTTTTCTTCGAGTAAGCGTTCAAATTCAAATTTTGTTTTTAGCGCAGCATGCTTTGATCTTTGTGTTTTCTTTTTTTCATCTTTTGCCTCTAGCGACATATTAGGTTGTATTTAGAGATTTTATAACTGTAAATTTCTCGAGATTCTTTCGTGAGAGCTTTGGATTTTTGTTTTTGCATTGCAAGCTTAGCTTTCATTTCAGCACTGTTATGAGCTGGGGTGGGTCTATATGTTTTTTGAATCAAGGCATTAATGTCTTAAGGGGGAATCGTTTTTGTGCCGTGCGTGAGTCCAAGCTCTTTTTTTACGTCTTGAACTCTAATGTCTTGTTTCTCTTTCCTGAGTTGTGCTTGCGCTAATGCTATTGTCATTTTTAGTGAATTACTCGATTGCACGCGGGTTAGATCTCCTTGTAAACGTCCCTTGTGTTTTATTGATCCTTTATCCAGGGCGCAGCCTTCAGATCTTTTAATGCTTGCCAGTTGTTCTTTTTTGGTTTTGAAATCTGACCACAAGATTTTTTGCGTGAATTGCCGAGAGAGGTGACGGTGTTTTAGCGGCATACAGTTCAATTAAAGCAGCGGTTTCTATCGAGTTTCTACTCATCTTTCTCTTGAGCTCTCTTTCTTGAGATCTTTTTTGTTCTGTTCTATTTGATTCTATTTGTTTATGTTCATCACAGAAAGTCTGTGCTATTAACGGAATCTTTCCGAGTATCGTGTTTTTTAGGTTAGCCGCTTTTTCCCAGGCATTGTTTATCGTATCGATGTTTGTGCTGTTTTCAGGGATTTCGATAGCAGCGAGAATGGCTTTTTCTGAGATTTTGTGTACTGAAGTGGCCAGGTGAGTTTTGTTTGCTTTGATGGCTTTTAGAAATGCGTGAAGCATTATCACACCCAGGGCGCGTTGATTTAAAAGTTGGTTTGCTTGCGCAGATAACCCTTCTTGATTTTTTTTTGTTAACCTTGTGTTTAAGGTAGCAGGTTTGTAGTTTTATACCATGACGAATAACGAATGACGGATGCGGATGCTCCAATAGCAATTGTTGCTCCTGCAGAAACGGTGCTTGCTATCGTAAGTATGATGGCTTCTCTCAATCCAATAGTGAGCAGGTTTGTTAGCGCGCTTTTGTTAATTGAATCGATTTTCTTAAGCCGTTTAACAGCTTTGGCTATCTGGATTTGGATTTCTCTATTTTCGGAGATGTAGGGTGTTAATTTTTGTTCTAGCGCTAGTCTCTGTTCACCGCCTAGGTAATCTCCGTCCATTTTCATGAGGCCGGTGAGTTTTGCCCTGCCTGCTAGGTGCTTTGAAAAATTTGAGTCAAGAGCTTTCTAGTTTGTCTGGGCCTGAGAAGCTTGTCCGTTAAGCCCCATGGTGGCTTCAGCGACGAGCTTTGGGTTGCTTCTCAATATTGTGGCGGTAGTCTGGGTGAGTTTAGATGTGTTTTGCAGGCATTCGAGTAGACCGTGTTCGAATGCAATATTAATAGCTTCTTTGAGTATAGCCCCCGTAAACATTTTTTGCCCCCAGCTGTTTGTTGTTCAGTAATTTACCAAGCTTACGGGGTTTAGTCAAGCAGTGAACAGCTTTGCTCGGGTGGGGGTGTTTTTTTCAGTTTATGCAATGGGCTGTGTGTGGGTGTGAGGCTAGCAAAAGGTGAGGCTACCCTCGTAGTAGTTAGTAAAGCCCAATCTCAGCGAGCCTTTCTTTTAGGTATTCAAGCATTGTGTAGCGGTCTGAAAGTTTAACATCAGAGTGAGCATGGACAAAAAGAGGGGTTGAATAACGCGATATTGTCATCTTATCGGGGGTTGGGTTTAAAACCCTGTGAATAGTGGATGGGTAATAACCGCCGGTGCATTCTTGTAGCATGTCAGCGGCGTTGATGGCGATGTCGCCGAAATTGCAGGATACGTCATGCCAGTCACCATTGACGTCTTGTGTTTGTAAGCCCGACTCGGTTGCCGCAGGCAGTAAGGTGATGAAGTTAATGTCAGCGTGCGCTGCAGCTCTTATTGCGCCGGGGGTTATGTCCTTATCGATAGGCGGGTAGTGGAGAATGCGCAGCATTGTGTTTTCGCTGTCTTTCACCATATCAGCTAACGGCATAGAAAACTGTTGCGTAATTTCCTTAGGCGTCGACTCATCTAACCATTGCAGTAGGGTGTGGCCTAGGTTGCTCAGTTGAGAGTAGAGTGAGTTTGTCAGTGTTTTTAAGTCTTCAGGTGTTTTTCCCCAAGGGTAGTAGTGGTAAAATTCTTTTAAGTCTGGAATGCTTTGGCCTTTGGCATTTTCTGTGTTCATGGGGAAGAATCCTGCTTGAACATCATCTTTTCGACTGAACAAAAAATTATTTTTAGCTTCCTCTTTTAAAGCAAAGAAGTCGCCCCATCGTGCATACACTTCTTTCATCGTGTCTTTCGACAGGGGGTGATTGGTGATGATGGCAAAGCCGGTTTCGCGAAAGGATTTGGCGAGCTCTTCGCCAGCGGTAGGGGATGTGTAGTCAATTTTTAGTACGTCCATGATAGGGTCTCCAGCGTTGTTTGCTGGAGATTATACCATGTTCGTTTATAAATTCAGCTTATGATTTTTCTTTGATAAAGAAGAGGCTGACGAACAATCCGATCGCATAGACAAAAAACAACATCACCAAGCCTGAGCGATAATCACTGGCGACATAGATTTTCGTGCCATCAGTATTGAGCGCGCCACTTGAGTGGACATCAACAATTTTTCCAATGAGTGGTTGGAAGATTGCACCTGAAATGACTACTGCCATGTTGTTAAATCCAATGGCTGCAGAGAGGTTTTTGGTTGAGTTTTTGCTTCTCACTAGCGCAAAACTCAAGGCCTGTCCTGCGCAAGCTGCGCCTGCGAGAAATACCATAACGCCTAACAAAATGAGAGGAAGCTGTATGGGTAGCAGTACGAGAGTAAAGCTTAATAAACCGATAAGCGCACAAACAATTAGCGGCAGTTTTCGGCGTTGAATACGGTCAGACCATGCGCCGACAATAGGGCTTGAAATAGCAAGGCCGACCCACATAAGCATCACGATCATTGCTGCTGTGCTTTGGTTGAGGTTGTAAGCTTTAACGAGATAGGGGATGCCCCAAAGCGAAGCAAAGCCTGACATTGGCGTCCAAAGCATGCATGCGTACACCGCAACGAACCAGCTTTGTGGATTTTTAACGATGCTTTTCAGGCTGTGTGTAATGCTTGAAACGGTGTCTTTTTTCTCGGGTAGTTCGCGTTTATAGTTGACAAAATAGGCAATAAATATCGCGAGAAAGAGCCCAGCTCCTGCGATTATAAACAAGGTGTCTCGCCAGCCGACAGCGTGAATGATGGGGAGTAATGGGAGTCCGCCAAACATTGCGCCAATTGCCGCTAGCATTTGGGTTAAGCCTACAACGAGAGCAAAGTGCCGTTTAGGGAAAACGTCCGCGGCTACGGTTAATACGCCAATGAAAGCAAATGCGCTGCCTGCGCCCATGAGCATGCGGGCGAGTGATGCCATAAAGACGGAGTTTGCAATGCCAAACAGGAAGGTGCCAGCTACACAGAACAGTAAGGGGTAAATGATCATGGGGCGTATGTTGAATCGATCGTATAGCAAGCCTGCAGGAATTTGCATGAGTGTGTAGGTGTAAAAGTAAAAGCCTGATATTAAGCCTAGCACGAAAGCGTCGATTTTTAAGTCTTTGACTAGGTAGGGGGAGATGACGCTGGGGGA
This sequence comes from Legionellales bacterium UBA7366, assembly GCA_002469885.1. GTDB lineage: Bacteria > Pseudomonadota > Gammaproteobacteria > UBA7366 > UBA7366 > UBA7366. Next base: position 13,600 of record DKOI01000096.1, read on the forward strand.
GACTTGTACGGCCATTTCGTAAAATAAAAATAGAGCCACCAATACGAACATTAGTATGGCGCGGCGTGGGCTGATGGTGCTTAAGTTGTCGGTGTTTTTCATGTGATATCTCTTAGGGTTCGCTGAACTGTTTGATTGTTTGTGTAAAGCAACCTCACGGCGCTCTAGGGCGTGATTAGTAACAACAGGGTGTGCGAGAGATATTATGATTCATGAATGTGTGTTTCTTTAAAATTTGAATAAGTGTAGCACGGGGCTTGCAGTCTGTCACTGGGTTTAACGGGGTTAGCCCCGCGCAAAAAGGTAGTCGAAAATGACAGGGTCAGACCCCGTCGAAGATGACGGGGTCTGCCCCCCCCCCCC
>DKOI01000096.1:13985-14833 GCA_002469885.1 Legionellales bacterium UBA7366
CCCCCCCCTCAGGGGGTGCGAGGTGTTCTGTGGGGGTTGTCAGGTATTAATTACTTAGTTTCGTCGTCGTCTTCTTCTTCGTATTCGTACTCGTCTTCATCCTCGTCTTCGTCTTCATCTTCATACTCTTCTTCATCGTCATCTTCGGCGAGTTCGTATTCTTCAAAATCTTCATCATCTTCAGCATCTTCGTCAAATTCGACGCCTTCTTCTAGGTCATCTTCGTCTTCAACGGTGTCGAACACCATGGAATGATATTCAATGTCGAACCATTCGCGGAACATGTCAAAGCTTGGTTCGTCAGGCCATGTTTCAGGGTCGGTATCCCAGCTTTCGAGTTCGTTGGCGAAGATGTCAGCATACATTTCTTTGATGTAAACATCGGCTTCGTCGGGGGAGTCGAATGCGGGGATGAGTAGTGTGGTGCAGTCTTCGCGAAGATCGGACAATTCTAGTTCGTCCATCTCGTCGCCTGGCAGTTGTTGGATCCAGTCTAGAAAGAGTTGGGTGGGCTTAAGTACGGCCGCAATACGCTCTAATTCATACATTTTTTGTGCACCTCGTTNNTAAAATCTTGGAAACAATATACAGGATTTGTGTGGGATCGCCAACGCTAACTAGCCTAGATAATGACCTAAAATAGACATTACAGAGCTGATTTTTATGCTATACTGCCTGCCATTATATATAGATGAGTGATCAACAAGGACTAAGGTTTTATTTTATGAGTGACATCGTTAAAGATATTTTTCCAGTCAATATTGAAGATGAATTAAAGCAATCCTATCTTGATTACGCGATGAGCGTTATTGTAGGCCGAGCCTTGCCAGATGTGCGAGATGGTTTGA
>DKOI01000003.1 GCA_002469885.1 Legionellales bacterium UBA7366
AGGAAGTGCGCGAAGCGCCACAATTTATCTGTGGTAAGGATGATTATTCAACATGCTCCATCCACGATAGAGTTGTTCAGCAACGAGGATGCGCACTAGGGGGTGCGGCAGTGTTAAGGGGGAGAGTGACCAGTGTTGCTTGGCTTTTGTTAAGCAAGCTTCTGACAGGCCTTCAGGGCCGCCGATTAACAGGTCGACATTGCGTCCGTCTAGCTGCCAAGCGCTCATGTTTTGGCTGAGCTTTTCAGTCGACCAGCTGCCGCCTTTCACGTCGAGTGCAATTAAGTGGTGTTTACTGTTCGCCGCGTTGAGCAGGGCATCGCCTTCTTGTGTTTTAATGCGTGCAAGGTCAGCGCTTTTCGTGCGTTTGATTGCGTCGATCTCAACAAGTTCTAAGGTGAACTCTTGGTTTAAACGTTTTTGATATTCTTCAAAGCCTGCTCTGACCCAAGCAGGCATTTTCGTTCCGATAGCTAAAAGGCGAATTTTCATTATTCGCTAGCAGCTAAGTTGATTTCATTCTCAGTGTTATCCCAGAGTGTTTCTAAGTTATAAAACTCACGACTCTTAGGTAGCATTACGTGGACAACCACATCGCCTAAGTCAACAAGAATCCATTCAGATTCTTTCTCGCCTTCTGAGCCTAAGACTTTACATTTGTTTTCTTTAGCGTGTTTAATCACATTGCCTGCAATAGATTTAACGTGTCGGTTAGAGGTGCCGCTACACACAATCATCACGTCAGTGACGCTTGTCAAATTACGCACATCCAATGCTTTGATGTCTAGGGCTTTTAATTCATCAAGGGCATCGATGATCAATTGTGTTAATTCGGTCGTGTTCATAGTGTTGTCTCAAGTTTATGGTTTTGTGTAAAGTTTATTTTCGCGAATATATTCAAATACTGCCTCGGGTAATAAATAGCGAGGGTTAGCATCATTCTCGATTTGCTCACGAATATCAGTCGCTGAAATTTCAAGTGACGTGATTTTTTGAAAATAGATCTTTCCAGCAGGTTGCGTGAAAAGATCTTTTTTATTTTGTGTATAGCGAGTATTGAATTTTTTGTCCAATGCGCTATGGGCTGGAATATTAAAATGTGGCCTGTGTGCAACAACCACGTGTGCATGCTCTAGAATTTCTTCCCACTTGTGCCAGTGCGTGAAATTCAAGAAGGCATCATTCCCCATGATTAAACATAAATTAGTTGAATCAAAATCTGCTTTTAAACTGGTTAAAGTATCGATCGTATAAGAGGGCTCGTGACGATGGATTTCGCGTTCATCGACTTGCAGTGCTGCTTCTAGCTCAACAGCTTGTTGCAGCATAGCGAGTCTGTGTTCTGCGCTGACAGCAGGTTGTGAGCGGTGTACGGGTTGATAGCATGGCGTCATGCGAATATGGTCGAGTTCTAGCGACTGCTGAACTTCTAGGGCTAAGCGTAGATGGCCTAAGTGTATTGGGTCAAACGTGCCGCCTAATATACCTATGGCTTCTTTGCGCGACTTAAACATAGTTCATCGCTCCTTGTGGGGCTGACATTTTCAACACGAGCGATTCGAGTGTTTCCCAGACGTTACCATCAGAAGTACCTTTAATCATTTTATCAATGCGCGCTGCCGTTTGTAATTGAGAGCGCACAGATTTGACTTTTTGACGCTTGATAAAGCGCGCTAAATCATCTTGTCTTTTTTGCCATACGCCTTTGTCTCGGCAGAGTTGCGCGAACGGCTTTTGACCGTCATGTGCTAACAAGTATTCGGCAATGCGCAGCTCAGAGCAAATTGCCCAGAGTGCAAGAGTGGCTTCTGCCTTTTCCGCCTGTAGTGTGCGAACAATGCGAATAGCGCGGACGGCATCGCCTGACAGCGCGGATGAGACTAAGTCAAAAACGCTATAATGATTTGACGCGGTGATTGCTTGCGCCATCGTGCGTTCATCCATCGGGATGTCAGTTTTTAATAACACGATTTTTTCGATATGTTGCTTGGCTGCAAGCAAGTTCCCTTCGGTCTGTGCTGCAATATAGTTTGAGATTTTCGGAGAGTGCGGTAAGCCCGCCGCTTTTAAGCGCGTTGCAATCCATCCTGGTAATCTTGCGCGATCAACAGGCCAAACCGTGACAAGCAATCCCGCTTTTTCAAGTTCAACGACCCATTTGCTCTTCTGCGCATTGCCATCGAGTTTGGGGGTGGTCACAATGAGTAAATTGTCTGGTGAGGGTTTTTCGACGTAAGCGCGAAACGCTTTGCTGCCGGCATCACCAATTTTTAAACTCGAGAGCCTAATGTCGAGTATGCGTTTATCAGAAAACAAAGAGGGCGCTTGAGCGCCATAAGAAAAGGCGGACCAATCAAAACCGGTGCCAACGTCAAAAATTTCACGATCAGTAAAGCCCTGCGCTTTCGCATAAGCTAAGGCCGCATCAAAAGCTTCTTGCACTAACAAAGGCTCACTGCCAGCAATCAAAATGATGGCGGGTTGTGTTTTCTTCAGTGTTTGCCCGAGCTGATCGCCGTTTATTTTCATTGGCTTGCAGCCTTGTTTTTGTCGAGCGACTCTCGAACGCTTTGTGATCCGAGTCTATCGATAATTTGACTGACAATTTCTTTCAACATATCGTCGTACAGATCTTCTGTTTGGCTTGTAGCGCCCAGAATCTGACTCGATTGCAAGACTTGATTTCGCTGTTGATGCGCGCTGTATGGGCCTGCGAGCGTTTTTCCAGCACTGTCTAGTAAGGCAAATGAGACGGAGTAAGAGAGCGTGTATTCACGTGTTTGTTGACTAGCGCCAACAGTGGTCGCTTGCTGGTGTTTGTTTTGGTTAATAATTTTCAGCGTTACTGGCGCATCGCGCTCTTTTGAGGTGATTCTTGCACCCGATGCGGTGAGCCTGCTTTCTAGCTCTCGTGTGAGTGGGTCAAAGTGAGAGTACGCAAGATAGAGCGTATGGAGCTCTGGAGGTAAAATCTTTTGCCCTTTTAAATGAAAGCCGCACGCGCTTACTAGCAGTGTTGCTGTCAAGATGAGTGCGAGAAAGCGGCTTTTCATTATTGATCCCTTACAACGAGGTTGACCAGTTTGTTCGGTACGATGATCGTTTTAACGATCGCTTTATCCGTTAAAAACTTCTGTACGACTTCATGCTCTGTCGCGAGTGACTTGATTGCATCATCCGTTGCGCCGGTTGGAATCATAACGCGTCCGCGCAGTTTTCCATTCACTTGTACGACCATTTCACATTGGCTCACAGTAAGCGCTTTCGTGTCAACTTTAGGCCATGTGGTTCGCAATATCGACTTACCGTAACCTAAGATTTTCCACAGGTGTTGTGTAATGTGCGGTGCAACAGGTGAAAGCACGCGCAATAAAATGCTTAAGCCTTTATAAATCACGTGGCTATAAGCGTGAGTGTCGTTGCCTGATTCTCTAGCGGTGAGCAGTTGCTGGAGTATGGAGAGCATTTTCATGCTCGTTGAAACAACGGTGTTTAATTGCAATCGCTCATAATCGAACGTGACCTGCTTTAACAAGGTGTAGAGTTCGCGACGAAGTGTGGCTAATTCAGTGTCGATCGAGCTCCATTCGATTCTGCTGCATTCACCATTGCGGTCACTGGTCGCTTCTTCTTTGAAAAGTGATTCGTTTTCATGGGCAAAAGCGTAGAGTTTTTTCAAGAAGCGTCCTGCGCCTTCGACACCGCTGTCAGACCATTCTAATGATTGTTCTGGTGGCGCGGCAAATACTGAGAATAAACGGACTGTGTCGGCACCGTAACGCTGAATCAACGCTTGCGGGTCAACAATGTTCCCTTTTGATTTTGACATTTTAGCACCGTCTTTTAAAACCATGCCTTGTGTGAGTAAGCGTTTAAACGGTTCGTCGCTGTTAAGCAAGCCTTGATCGCGCATCACTTTATGTATAAAGCGGGCGTAGAGTAGGTGCATAACCGCATGTTCAACGCCGCCGACGTATTGATCGACTGGGGTCCAAAATTTTGAACGATCGTTTAACATGCTGCGAGTTTCTTCTTTGCAAGCAAAGCGCGCGTAATACCACGATGACTCAAAAAATGTGTCGAAGGTATCTGTTTCACGTTTTGCAGGTTTTTGGCATTTTGGACAAGGCGTGTTGACGAAGTCATCCATGCCGCTAAGAGGTGAGCCTTTGCCATTGAGTGTGACATCATCAGGCAGCTTGACAGGCAAGTCTTCTTCGTTAACCGGTACGGCGCCGCAATCATCACAATTGACCATTGGGATGGGGGTGCCCCAGTAGCGTTGACGGGAGATGCCCCAGTCACGCAATCTGTAATGCGTGGTGCGATTACCCTTTTTCATTTTTTCTAAGGCATCAGAAATCTTTTCTTTAGCCTCTTCTGAGGTTAAACCATCAAACTCGTTCGAATGACACAGCGTGCCGAGATCGGTATAAGCGGCTTTAGTGAAATCCCATTCAGATTGATCGATAGGTTTTATCACTTGCTTAATCGGTAAGTTGTATTGTGTTGCGAATTCAAAATCACGTTGATCATGTGCCGGAACTGACATAACAGCGCCTGAGCCGTAAGTCATTAAGACAAAGTTTGCAATGAAAATTGGTAGGCTCTCACCCGTGAGCGGGTGGGTTGCAACAAAGCCGGTATCAACTCCGACTTTTTCTTGGTTTGCAAGATCAGCTTCTGCCACTTTGACGTTTTTGCATTTTTCAATTAATGCAGCAGCATCAGGATTGTTAAGTGCGGCTTTTTTGGCAAGTGGATGATCAGGTGCAACGGCTAAGTAGGTGCAGCCTATCAAGGTGTCTGCGCGTGTGGTGAATACATCGAGTGTGGTTTTTTCACTGGGCACATCGAAGGTGATGTTTAATCCGTGTGAGCGACCAATCCAATTGCGTTGCATGGTTTTCACTTGATCAGGCCAGCCATCTAAGTCGTCTAAGCCTTCTATTAATTCGTCAGCATAGTCTGTGATTTTAATAAACCACTGTGAAATGTTGCGTTGTTCAACTAACGCATCAGAGCGCCAGCCACGACCATTGACCACTTGCTCATTGGCCAGCACGGTTTGATCAACGGGATCCCAGTTCACGACTGCATTTTTTTTGTAAACCAAGCCTTTGTTAAACATTTGAATGAAAAGCCATTGCTCCCAACGGTAGTAGTCAGGGTCGCATGTCATCAGCTCGCGTGACCAATCGTAGGCAAGGCCTAAACGTTTGAATTGACTGCGCATATTGTCGATATTTTTGAGCGTCCAAGTTTTGGGCGCCACATTGTGTTTGATTGCGGCATTTTCAGCAGGGAGACCGAAAGCATCCCAACCCATGGGTTGCATGACGTTTTTACCGAGTAAGTTCTGCTGACGTGAGATCACGTCTGAAATGGTGTAGACGCGAACGTGCCCCATGTGTAGTTCACCGCTGGGGTAGGGGAACATTGGGACGCAATAAAACTTTTCTTTGTCTAAATTTTCACCTGCTTTGAAGCTTTGTGAAGATTCCCAGTGATCTTGGATTTCTTTTTCAATCAATTGGGGCTGATATTGCTCATTCATGTTCTTTTGGCCTTGATTTTTGCTCGTTTTGAATCCGACATCATAGCTCAATTCGCCCTAAAATTGAAAGTTTTGCTTAACGCCATTTGCGAGCGATGTATTCCTGTCTGCCCGCTAAAAAGAAGAAGAGTAGCATGATCAGTAAGGGCAGGTTTAAGCCCATCAAAATCCACGGTGTATAGCCGTTCATTGGCTGGACTTGCCCAACGACAACCGCTTTTGCGTTATTGGGTGCGCGTACATCAATGCCACCAACGTTGTTGATGATCGACGAACTGCCGTTATTGTTAGCAAAGAGTGCGTAACGACCCGTTTCGAGCGCACGCATTTGTGTCATTTCGAGGTGTTGATCGATCGCCCAGGAATGCCCAAACCATAAGTCATCGCTTAAGGTGACGATCAGTTGCGCACGGTCGAAGAAGGTGCGAACGAGGTCGGCAAAGGCTGACTCGTAACAGATTAATGGCATGAGCCTTACGCCTGAAGCAATCGGTGGATGTTGTGTGTAAGTTCCGTGAGTGAAGTTAGCCATGGGTACGCCCAAATATTCCATTGCAGGCGCAAACAAGCTTGGTTGCGGTGTGAATTCACCAAAGGGAACCAGGTGGCGTTTGTTGTAACTGCCGCGGCCGTCGCCGATGACGATGAAGCTGTTGTGTAATTCACCTTTGTAGTCTTGTGTCGGCATGCCAATGATGAGGCTGGTTCTGGTCTCGCTGGCTTCTTTAGCAAGGGTGTGAAGGTAGGGTTCGGCACTGCGTTTTAAGATGGGCACAGCAGATTCTGGCCACACGATAATTTGGCTATTCCAATGTTGCTCGGTCGTTGTTTTATAATATTCTAGCGTGCTATCGACTTGTTCTGGATCCCATTTTAACAGTGGTGGAATATCAGCTTGGATCAGCGTCACCTTGACGGAGTCGCCGATGGGGCTGGTAAAATTCACTAATCCGAACAGCGGAGCGAATGCCCAAATGGCAATAAAACCGAGCGCTGCGCCGAGTCGTTTTCTACCTGAGAAAATAATGCCGTAAACTATGAGTCCGCTGGCCATCGCCACAAGCATGGAGATGCCGTAACTGCCAACGTAAGGTGCGTAGTCACGTAGGGGTGAGTTTAGCTGTGTGTAGCCAACATCAAGCCAAGGAAAGCCCGTGAATAACCAGCTTTTTACCCACTCGAAGAATAGCCAGAGACCAGGAAATGCCGCAATCAATTTGGTGCCATTGTTGATGGTGAAGTATCGCGTGAAAACATAACCTGTGATGCCCGGAATGATAGAGAGTATCATGACGAAGCCTAAAGTGATTCCGCCAGCGATGAGTGGAGAGGTGTGACCGTAGTCGTGTATGCTGATGTACACCCAGGAAACGCCGACACCAAACAGCCCTAAGCCAAAACAAAAGCCGCGCCAGAAACCTGCGTATCGGCCGACGTAAAGCCAGCAACCGAGCAAAAGTGACAGGCTGATAAAGGGTAGAAAAAATAGAGAGTGTGGGGCGAATCCCAGTGCAAGAATGGCGCCTGCGAGTAAGGCGATGAGGTAACCGATTGGGCCGGATTCAAAAAGCGTTTTGCACTGCATAGCGTTGTCTCTGTGTATCTAATACGATGTTAAAGTGTAACGTTTTTGGGGGAGTCAGTACAAGAGTAAAAAAGAATCAATAACCTGTTTTTAAGGCAATCAAGCTTGATAATGTTGGGTGATTAAGGGATCATGTTGTCGGCTATTTAAAACAGTTAAAAAAATATAAAGAGGAGAGTCTTTAAGGTTATGAGAATACCACACGTTAAAATTCTATCAGGTGTTGCCTGTGCGCTTATTGGCACATCAGCCTTTGCTGAGCAAGCAACCTCAATCTCTCAGCAGGTGCAAACTGTCGATAAACGAACACAGTTGTTAGAGCAGCAAGTGACCGAACTTCGATCAAAACTTAATGACTTGAATACAAGTGTTAAGGATGAAGATAAAAAATCGACTTTTGTAAATAATGACCAGCTTTCAGAAGCTGTTAGAGCGCATTCTTTGGTCTCTTTTGGTCCTTATCTTAATATCCGTACCCAGTTTAACGGTTCAGAATTAATCGTTAACACACCAAGTATTCGTGAATCATCACGTCTTTTATATAATCGTTATAAAAATGAACAAGCAGCAAAGACAGCCGGCAAGCCAATGCCAACTGTGCCACGCATTGAGTTGAGTGGCGTTATCGGTGGGCAAGCATTCTACAGTCGTGGATATGATGCAGGTAAGACAAGTGATATTGATGTGACCGATGCTGAAATCGATACCTACGTTGTAATGAACCATTGGATCACAGGGTTTATGGCCGTTGTTTATGATAATGGTAGAGCTGATTCTTCACGTGCCGTTGATAATTCAAATGTTGAAATCAACAAAGCTTTTGTCACCTTGGGTGATTTAGAGCACACACCTTTCTACAGCAGCTTGGGTCAGTTGTACGTGCCATTTGGACGTTACTCAAGTTCTATGGTGGCTTCACCGTTAACACAGAAAGTAGGGCGTACGAAAGAGCGCACCTTGATGGTAGGGTATAAGACTACAGATGCGAATGCATTTTACGGTGAGTTGTATGCGTTTAAAGCCTCTAGCGGTTTTTCATCAGAGCGCTCAACAGTAAATGATGGTGGTCTTGATTTGGGTTATGACTTTTACGTCGACGAACGTTTAAGTGGTGAGATTGGCGCTAGTGTTATATCAACAATTGCAGATTCTACTGGCATCCAAGATGGCTCTTCAATGAGTGGTGGTTTTAGTGGTTTGAGTTGCAGTACGTGTTCTCAATCCATGAAGCAGCGTGTGCCTGGTGCAGATGTTTATACGAAAGTCACATACGATCCATTTTCGTTTGCGGCAGAGTATGTTACTGCAACGCATAAGTTCGATAGACGTACTGGTTTTATGTATGGCGATGAAGGTGCAAAACCTGCAGCGCAAAATGTTGAGTTAGCTTACACAATGCATATTTTTGATAAGCCAAGTTCGGTGGCTATTGGGTATGGTCATACATCGCAAGCTGCAATGTTAGGGTTACCAAACCGCCGTTATGCGTTCGCTTATAACGTATCAGTTTGGAAGCATACGCTTGAAACCATCGAGTTCCGTCGTGAGTATAACTACAGTCATAGTTCTGCATCGAATGTCTCGGGTGATAGCTTAGAGAACTTGGGCAAGATCAATAATGTGATTACGGCTCAAATTTACGTTTATTTCTAGACAATACGGCACTGCCGCTAGAAAGAAAAAGCACTTCCTCCTTTTGGGGGCGGTGCTTTTTTTATGAAATAAGATCCTGTTCTATAAATTTCTGTCATCCCCGACTCGATCGGGGATCCATTTTTAATTTTATGGACCCCGGCTCGGAGGCCGGGGAGACGCGCACTTTTCTGTCATCCTTGAGACGCGCACTTTTCTGTCATCCTTGAGGCGCCCGAATTATTCAACCTTATCCTTAAACTCACACAGATCCTCAATCAAACAGCTCCCGCATTTAGGTTTTCTTGCAACACAGGTATAACGTCCATGCAGAATCAACCAATGATGCGCGTCTTTTTTAAAGTCGGTTGGAATAAACTTTTCCAGCTGAGTCTCGACGGCTAAAGGCGTTTTACCCTTCGCAATCCCTGTGCGATTCGACACCCGAAAGATATGCGTATCAACAGCAATGGTTGGCTGACCAAACGCGGTGTTCAACACTACGTTCGCTGTCTTACGGCCAACGCCGGGGAGGGATTCTAGCGATTCACGGTCATCAGGCACTTCGCCATCAAAGACATCAATCAAGCGCTGGCAAGTCTTCATCACATTCGCCGCTTTGGTTTTATAAAGCCCAATCGTTTTAATGTAATCACGAAGGGAGTCTTCACCAAGCGCAAGAATGGCCTGTGGCGTATTCGCTACAGCGTATAAACCCTTTGTCGCTTTGTTCACGCCTACGTCAGTTGCTTGGGCTGACAATAGCACAGAGATGAGCAGTTCGAATGTTGAATGGTAAACAAGTTCGGTCGTCGGGTTTTTATTGTTATTTTGCAGGCGTGAGAAAATCTCACGCCTTATTTCTTTGTTCAAAACCAGCTAGTGTAACGGTTGATCCAGTGCTGTACCTTCTCATACCATTTGAGCTTTTCGTATTTCTTACGAGCAATTTCAGAACGAATAAAGTTACCATGCTCAACGGTGAGTGATTGCGCTGATTGGATTTCTTCAGGCGTCATGTTGGCAGCGATGGAATCACGCAACTGAAGCGCTTTATCGCGAATGGTGTCATTGCTGGACGTGGAAGCAAGGTTTAACCAAGCGTATCCATTTTGGAAGTCTTTCTCTTTAGCGTAAGCAACACCTAAGAAAAGCTGTGCATTTTGGTTGCCATTATTGGCCGCTTTAGAAAACCAATCTCTTGCAAAGGCGTCATTTTTAGGTACGCCGATCGCGTTTTCATACATATAGCCGAGCATGTATTGCGCTTCAGCATTGTCTTGACTGGCTGCCATGGCATACCATTTGGCGGCTTTGTCAGACTTTTTGTCTGTTCTCACGCCTTGATTGAGTGTCCAGGCGAGTTGGACCTGCGCTTTGACGTCACCCGCTTTGGCGGCTTTGACGAGTAATTCCATGCTTTTCGATTCGTCTTTATCCACGCCTATGCCTTGCGCGTATTTGAGGGATTCTTGGTAGATCTCAGCAGGATCTTCTTGGAGATAATGATTGTAATAGTAATAGTGCCCGCCGTAAGCAGCTGCACCGATAATGATCAGTAATAAGATGAATTTTTTGAGAGATTTCATGTGATTCACGTCCTCTGTATATGATGTCTACTATTGTATGCCATAGCGCCGTGGCTTTTCAAACTGGTTATTTTCCGCGCTTCATTATCTCATCAATCATGGCTTTGCGGGCGGCCAGGGCCTCGGCTTTGGAATCGGTGGTTTGAAAGCCATTTTTGATTTTTTGATATTGCGCTTCTTCAGTTTGGGCAGTGTTTGCCATGCGGTCTTCTCTAGCAGCAAATCGGATGCTGGAGGTGTGTTTCTGCTGTTCTGTGAGTGGTTTACCTTCGATGAGGTCAATGCAATCAACGGGGCAAGGTTCAACGCAGAGGTTGCAACCAGTACATTCATCTTGAATCACCGTATGCATGTATTTAGCCGCGCCAACGATGGCGTCGACGGGGCAGACGTTAATGCATTTGCGGCAGCCAATGCATTCGTCCTCTCGAATCACCGCAAGTGTTGGCGATGTTTGCTTCATAGTCGCTAAGAAGGGTGTTGCATCTTGGCCGGTTAAGTCGGCCAGTTTTTGCAAACCTGCTTTGCCGCCAGGCGGGCAAAGGTTAATCGGCGCATCATCATTAATGATTGCCGTGGCGTAAGGTTTGCAACCATTGTATCCGCACAAGCCGCATTGGGTTTGTGGGAGAATGTTGTCAATGTCCGTTATGGAGCATGCACTCATTTAACTTTCATGCCCGGTGTTGCGCCACTTTCAGGGCTGATGAGCCATAAGCCGTCTTTGTCATCGCCTGATGCGACTAAGACCATGCCCTCAGACATGCCAAAACGCATTTTACGCGGCGCTAAGTTGGCGACAACGACGGTGAATTGACCGATTAAATCTTCTGCTTTATAGGCTTTTTTAATTCCCGCAAATACTTGGCGTTGGCTATCACCTACGTCTAAGGTGAGTTGTAATAATTTATCTGCGCCATCAATGTCTTGAGCATCGATAATTTTAGCGACACGCAAATCAATCTTGGCAAAGTCGTCAATTGAAATGAATTCAGATTTTTTAGCTGTTTTAGTTGCTTCAACTTTTTTAGGTGCGCTGTCTTTTGCGATGTTTTGTGCTTCCATGGTCATTGCCTCAATGTCTTTTGTTTCAATTCGTGTGAGCAGTGGTTTGAATTTGTTGATCTTGTGATTCAAGAGTGGGGTGTCTATATCGTCCCAAACCAGTGCGCCACAATTTAAGAAGGCTTCAGCGCGTTCAGCCGTGACTGGGAGGATCGGTTTCAAGTAAATGATTAACGCTTTAAAGCAATTTAACGCGAGCGTGCAAGCGTCGTGTACGGCTTGTTGTTGTCCGTCTTCTTTAATGAGTTTCCAAGGCGCCACTTCGGCAATGTATTGGTTAGCTTTGTCAGCCAAGCCCATAATCAGGCGTGCAGCAAGATTAAAGTCACGCTTTTCATAAGCTTCACCGATGCTGTCTTTTGCGCCAGTAAATTGCTTCATTAACGCTTCATTAGTCAATGTGCTTGAGAGCTCGCCATCAAAATTCTTAGTAATAAAACCTGCCGTACGACTGGCGATGTTAACCACTTTGCCGACAAGGTCGCTATTAATTTTTGCGACAAAGTCTTCAAAGTTCAAATCCATATCTTCTATGTGACCATTTAACTTGGTCGCGATATAGTAGCGATAATATTCTGGGTTTAAATGCTTTAAATAGGTGCTCGCGTTAATAAACGTGCCACGGGATTTTGAAAGCTTTTGTCCGCCAATTGTCAGAAAGCCATTCACGAAAATGGCAGAAGGCGTGCGCAGGTTTGCACTCATTAATACAGCTGGCCAAAAGAGCGCATGGAAATACATGATGTCTTTACCGATAAAGTGATAGAGCTCAGTTTGGGTATCAGGTTTCCAGTAGGCGTCAAAATCAAGTTCAGGGTGTTGATCACAATAGTTTTTCAAACTGGCCATGTAACCAATAGGGGCATCTAACCAAACATAAAAGAATTTGCCTGGCGCTTCGGGAATTTCAAAGCCAAAGTAAGGCGCGTCACGGGAGATGTCCCAGTCTTTTAATCCGGCTTCAAACCATTCTTTTAGTTTTTTCAAGACTTGAGGTTGTAAGGTGCCTTGTTCCATCCATTTTTCAAGTGCGGCTTGGTAATTACCAAGTTGGAAGAAATAATGCTCTGAATTTTTTTGTGTTGGCGTGGTCCCTGAAATGACAGAGACGGGGTTTTTTAAATCGGTTGGATTGTAAGTTGCGCCACAGGCTTCGCAGTTGTCGCCGTGTTGATCGGCAGTGCCACATTTAGGGCACTCACCTTTAACGAAGCGGTCAGGGAGAAACATGTTTTTTTCAGCATCATAGGCTTGCGAGATAGTGCGGGTGCTGATGTCACCGCTCTTCTTAACATCATTATATATCTTAGAGACCAGCGCCTCGTTTTCAGGCGAATGGGTTGTGTAGAAGTTATCATGATGGATGAGGAAGCCACGAATGTCTGCTAAGTGGGTTTTGTGCAGTGTTTTAACGAGCTCTTCTGGCGATACGCCTTCTTTCTCAGCCCGCAACATAACCGGTGTGCCGTGGCAGTCGGTACCGCTGACGAATACGCAGTGATGCTTTTGCAGGCGCAGGAAACGGACCCAGATATCGGCTTGGATATTCTCCACTAAATGACCTAGATGAATATCACCATTGGCGTAAGGAAGGGCGGTGGTGACTAAGCACTGGCGTTGCTTGTTTTTCATTCAGAATATCCCGTTAATGGTTGCTTTAATCGTTTAACAAAACAGTAATCGTAAATATGCATTTTTTCATGCGTTTTGAGTAATTCTCGGCGGTTCTGTATCTTATCTGCCGTCTTCTTAATATTGCCTTAAGGTTACTCTGCTATATTTTACATAATAACAGTAAAACAGTGAGTTAACATGTTTGTAGTGTGCTCTCTGTAAGCAATTAAGGAAA
>DKOI01000083.1 GCA_002469885.1 Legionellales bacterium UBA7366
TATGAAAATCCCGGGGCAGGTCATAATCAACAGTTCAGTTCAACCTAGTGCTTGGTTTTGCACAACCCGCTGAGGTTGTGTCGCAACAAAATCATTAGCTCATCATTATTTAAGGCCGAAGAATTCCAGATAGAGAGGCAGGGGTGTCTGACACTTTTTATTTTTGGAGTTTTCGCCCTGAGATAGTCGCGACTCGAGCATGTTGTTGCGAGAGAGTCTCATCAGTTTTTGTATTTTCAAGTTGGAGCAGCTTACTTTGAAAAATCTGGTAAGTTTGTTCAAAGCTTTTGTTTTTATACTCATCAAGCATAATGCCGCAATTGTCAATCTTTTGCTTGGATTTTTTTAAGTGGTTTCTAGAAAGTGAAATGTAATGAAAAGCAAGGTAATATAATTGCAATGTTAATCCGGCCGACATCGGTGGCGTATCAACATTTTTTTTGTTTTCATTGATAAGTGAGTTTAAAGTGTTTTTCCCTTCATCGCTTAAGCGAGACGTGCGTGACGCAAGCGCCATATAGGCGAAAGCTAAATAGAGATTGGTTTCTGCAGAAGGCGCGCTGATGCTGGCAAATTTTGCAGATCGTACAAACGCCAATAAGAAATCAGATCGAAGTAATAGCTTGGCATCGAATTTCGCGATTAATTGACGCATTCTGTTTTCAAAAACGGCACGAAACACGCTGACATCCGAGGTGTTGCTGGCCAATATTAGTTTGGTTTGTCGATCCAGCGTCATATGGATTTTCTTTTCTAGAGAGTCTCTAGTCGTTTCATTTAGCTGTAAGCTCTGGGATATATAGTTTAACAAGACAGGCTCATATATTTCTTCGTTTAATGAAATGAAGGTTGCTTTTTTTAGCGCTGCACTCATTGATTGTTTGTTTGAGTCAGAGAATGCTTGCAAGGCAGTTTGAAGGTAATGCAAGAGGCCCAAAGTGCCGTTGTCGTTTAAGGCTGCTTGAGTGCTGGTGTTTAAGAGCATGACTTTTCCAAGGCTGTATTGTTGTATTAAAGCATCAAAAGCAGGGTGAGCTGTTGAAACACTTTTTGTTTTAGTCTCACTATCAGTCATCGATGCGCGGAGTGCGCTAGTTTTTTCTGTTTCTATCAGCCATTCAGCCAGCTCGGTTAATTGCTCACTTTTAACAAGTAATGATGTGACGCAAGATATGAATGCAGGATCATTAAATTTAATTAAGGTGCTCATGAAGTGGTGGCGCGGATTCTTCAGTAATGAGGCGGTGCTTTTGAATTCTTTGATCCAGGCGGTGATATCTTCTAGCCTGCTTTCTTTTGCTAATGCTGTTTCGGGGCTTTCTGGGTATGTCTTGAGGTAGGCCTCAAACTGCTGCGCATCCATAGAGGCTTGCATTAGGGAAAGGGTAAGTTTGACACTTTTACTGTTAGCGGGCATCCATGCAAATAGGCCATAAAGGGCTTTGATGAATGAATTCCACTGTGAGTTAGTCGGCGATTTGAAAGACATGTTCGATCCTGATTATCAATCACTTATATTTGATCTTGATTGTACTATACGGGTCGGTCTTTACATAGGCTTAAAATCAAAAACTTTTTAATTCTAAGGTGTTGAATCAAGGCTGTATATCAAGTTAGATATCCTGCAATGTCCTATTTATGGGCTATACTTAACTTTAGGTTCTTATACGTTATTAGGAGGAAGGATGCTTCAATCTGTGGGCAAAGAGCCCGGCAAGCAAGCTCAAGACAAGGTTTTCCTTCAGATTAATGGGGAGCCCTATTTTTATTATTATGGAGGCGATAAGCCTGCAAATGAGCAGAAGTTTGAGGGTGGATTTAAGGATGGTTTTAGGCTGTATGATCCTAATACTGGAAAAGTGGCGCCTTACATTTTTTTGAAATATAAAGATGAGTCTTTTAACGCCTCATTGAGAGCTGGGTTGCTACAATATATTAAACTCCGTAAGTTGGACCTCCGGCTAGAAACTTTAACCCCGTCGGTTACCATAGCAAACTTCTTTGATCACGAACAAATTCCGGCACAGCTAAAACAAGATATTACATCCAGCATGCTATCTTTAGTGCAAGTGAATCATTACTTTAAAATGCTAGATAAAAATACGGAATTACTTCGTTGCGTAAAGGCGATTGGAGAGGAGTTAATACCCCATACGGGCGGTTTTATTTTGCCATTTCATGGTGGGGGTAGTCTTCATAGGAAGTTGTTTGAAGAAAAGGATCTATTGCAAGTAGAGCGCGATCGAAATATTGCTCTAGGCCTGAAAAAATTAATTACAATTCATGATATGCAAATTATTCACAATGACGCGCACTTGTTCAATATGGTTTTTGATCTTGATGGAAATTTACACCTTATTGATTACGATGATTTAAGCAAAAGAGATGATAAGCAAGAAGTGAATCATAATCTACCATTCAAAAACAGGAATGCAAAGTATGATATCTATACCTTTTACAAGGAATTACCTAGCTCGGCAAAATCGGGTAAACAGATGCATTATTCAGCTTTTTACGCAATGCCTTATGAGGTTTGTGTTTTAACGGTTATTGATTCCGTGTTTCAAACGCAACTGCTGAAGTGTTATAAGAACGTTGAGGGTGCAATTAGTGCTTATAACGCAAGCTTAAATAGAGGGTTGTTGGGCTCTGGGCTATTTAAAGGTGAAAAATCAAATGCTATTTCAATTTTAGAAAGAGATTTTTCTAGATTCATTAGTAACGCGCTTGAAGTATTAAGCAATAAGACGGCTGATAAGTCGTATTTGAAATTTGGTATGCATGAACTTCTTCAAGGCGTATTGTTGAATAAAGGTTTGGATCCAAAAGAGAAGGGTCGCTTGCAAGACATTATCACTAATCCTGAAAAACATTCTCTGAGAGGGTTGCAGCCGCATGAGAAGGTCTTTTGTCAGCTTGCCAAAATTGCTAAAGCGGAGAATATTGCAGAGTCTGAACAGGCTACGCAGCCACTTCAGGATGTTTTAAGTCCGAAGAGTCGAAAATAGCTTTCTTCTAAAGTAGGTCGGCCTTTCTTAGAAAGGTTGCTTGGCGCTTCAAGCTTGTAGAGGAATTGAGTCGGACTCTTTTATCCATAGGTGATATTAATTGTGGATACAACTTTCTGACCCGATTCCATTTTAAGAAAGCTCTTTTAATTTTAGTAGTTCGTTTTAGGGAGTAGGTGCGATACAGTTTGCTTCAATATCTCCCAGTAGAGTGACGTGTTCTTTATCAAAAAGTGTAACAGTTCCTTTGCCTGGCATGGGGCCCGTATGTAGCTCCAACGTTGCTTTAGCAAGCATCAATGGAAAAGTGAAGCGCCGCTCTTCCTTGTTGCGTTAATTACTACGGATGGTTTTGCTAGTGCTTTTAACATAACTGAAGTCCTTTTATTTGTAGTTTTTTCCAGATATACGCTTAGAAGAATTCAAAATACTATTGCAATTTTTCAGGCATTTAAGGATAAGTAGCATGCCTTTTATGGGCTAACGAGGTCAAGCTTTGTTGTTAGATGAAGTGTTGGCTTTGGGCGCGTTTGATCAAAAAACGAGAAGGAACGAGAAGGGGTCAAGTATTCTTTCCACTATTTGCATCTCTCAGTTTAGCATTGAGATTTACAGAGAGCTATATTTTTTTCAGCCTCGTTTTGATCTTTTGCAAGCGCGAGCATAAAAAGTGACGCATTGAGTGTAGAAGCATATTCAATCCATGCTCTGTTTTTTGCTTTGATTAAAGGATCAACTGGGGACAGTGTGGGGGAATACACTTCATCGAGGTATTCGCAAATAGCATGTGATTCAAAAATGACGTTGTCTTCTACTAACAGGATGGGGACTTTCCCGAGTGGGCTAAAAACCAATCAGGTTTATTCTCAAGGTCAATCTAATCTATATTATAAGTGATGTTCTTTTCGTTCAACAGAATAATGGCTCTTTGGACATAGGGGCATAGTTTGAAACTGATTAATTAGGTTTTTTTGATGTCATTGGTCTATTTCCTGTCAGTTGGGCCGCTGACTTATAGAATATCGTTTATTAACTCAAAAGTGAATAATATTGTGGGGGACAGGTGTATTTATCGACAGGTAGGTGGGCAGGTGCTTTTGTTTCCATCTCGCGCAAAAGCAGCTTGAGAGGGTGTCTCTATAATTGGCTTATTTGCTCTTTTTTTTGGTATTATGAAATCAGAGAAAGCGGAGCTGGCGTAGCTTGATTGAATCTGGGGAGAAGCACTAAATGAAAAAGAAATTTAACGCACTTACCTCTGAAGAGGAGCGCGTTATCCTTCACAAGGGTACTGAAAAACCATTTCAGGGAGAGTATAATGAACATGCCCAAGAGGGCGTGTATTTATGCAAGCGCTGTAACGCTCCACTGTATCGTTCAGAGCATAAGTTCGAATCCCAGTGTGGTTGGCCAAGCTTTGATGATGAAATAGAAGGCGCAATAAAAAAGGAAATGGATGAGCACGGAAGGCGCACTGAAATAGTCTGCGCTCAATGTGATGGGCATTTAGGCCACATATTTGAGGGTGAGCAGTTAACGCCAAAAAATACTCGACATTGTGTAAATTCAATTTCAATGAGATTTATGACTCAAGTTGAGTATGAGAAGCAGTTTTCTCATTTTAAAAAAGCATATTTTGCCGGTGGCTGTTTTTGGGGTGTGGAGCATTTAATGCAGCAACAAGAAGGGGTGTTAACTGTTGTGTCAGGTTATATGGGAGGGCATACTGAAAACCCAACTTACGAGCAGGTTTGCAAAAAAGAGACAGGTCATGTTGAAGCTGTAGAAGTCCTTTATGACCCAGAAGAAGTTGCCTTTGAAGCATTGTCTAAATATTTTTTTGA
>DKOI01000080.1 GCA_002469885.1 Legionellales bacterium UBA7366
AGAGGGCTAGGGTGAGGGTAAAATTAAATAAACGCAGTGAGCTAGGTGCGGAGTTGTTCTATCACTCTCTGCGTATCAGGCAAAACGCCGCGCCATAATTGAAACTGAAGTGCTGCTTGTTCAACTAGCATCCCGAGTCCATCATGCGTATGCACCATACCGAGCGTGCGCATATGCGCTAATGTTTTCGCTGCGTTATCACCATACATTAAATCGTAATACACAGTATCTTTAGAAAAATGCGCAGCTGTGATGGGCGGCATTGTGCCTTGCAAGCTTGCGCTGGTGCCGTTAATAATAATATCAAAAGTATCTTCAGGAATGTCGATCAGCGCACAGGCATTTAATAAGTCATCATAAAAATGTTCGCAAAGCGAGATGGCATTTTCAGGTGTGCGGTTTGCAATAGTGATTGCGTTAACTTTTTCATTCAACAAAGGCCAAATACAATTTCGAACAGCGCCACCGGCACCCAGGACTAAGATTTTTTTTCCAGTTAGCTCAATGCCGATGTTTTTTTTCAAATCTTGCAACAAACCTTCGCCGTCAGTATTGTCGCCGAAGCGATCTCCTGAATCCTCAAACTTGATTGTATTAATGCATTCTGCAATGCAGGCGCGATCTGAATGGTGGTCCATGTGCGTATAAGCAGCTATTTTTAATGGCAGCGTGACACTTAAGCCTTTAAACCCTTCTTCTTGCAATCGATCTAATGCAGTCTCAAGTGATTGAGGCGGTATAGCTTTAGCAACATAGCTGATATTTTCATTTGTCTGTTGAGCAAATAAAGAATGAATGCGCGGGGATAAGCTGTGTTTGATGGGGTTGCCGATAACGGCGTATTGATCTTGAGTCATGATGTTTAAGTAAGCCCAGACTAACGCCTGGGCTTTTCCGTAAAGAAGTTAGATTCTGTCAATGGCGTTTTGCAATACCGCTTCTGTCGTTTGGCCAGAAATAAACGTTGTGTTCTCTGCGCTAACGTCGTCTGCGTCGGCAGGTCCTACAACAAATGCAGGCGTGCCAACTAATTGCAATGCTTTCGCTAATTCACGATTATCACCTAATGTTTTCGTGATTTTTGCGCTGTTCATATCTTTTTGCAATTGCTCGATGTCTAAACCAGTGTTTTTTGCAACTTGCAAGATGATGTCTTTGCTTAAACGTTTTTTGGCATTCATGATCGCATCATGAAATGCGAAATATTTACCTTGCTCGTTTGCAGCCAGTGCTGCTCTTGAGGCAAAATCAGAGACGTTACCGAAGATTGGGAACTCTTTGAAAATAACGCGTACATTAGGGTTGGTGCGAATGATGGTGTTGATCACAGGCATCATTTCAATACAATGTGGGCATTGGTAGTCGAAGAACTCAACAATTGTAATGTCACCTTGGTTATTGCCTGCAAGTGGGTCATTTTTAGCAGAGAAAATTTGGGCTTTATTGTCGATGATGCCTTTCATGGCGCTGGATTGCATCATGTCTAACTGTTTTTGCTGTAACGCTTTAGACGCTTCAACGAGCACTTCAGGGTTGGTCACAAGATAGTTGCGAATGATTTTTTGGATCGCTGTTTCTTGTTGGGCATCAAATTCGCCGCTGGCATAAGCTTGTGAATTAAATGCAGTGATAAGGCTAAGGAACGCGGTTCCTAAGATAATAAGTTTACGCACGATATTGATCATCCTTTAAGTGTAGAGGGAGCCTATACAATAGTAGAGAACTAAATCTAAGTCAATCTGGATAATCAATAATCACCGTTATTTGTTCAATGCTTTAGCAACAATGCCGAGCCTTTCTTTATGGATTGCAGCGCCTACAGCCTGGCCTTTTATGCCTTGCTTGATGAAAGTTTGCGTGTCGATTTTTTGAAGTGTCATGAGCAGCATGCTTAAAAATTCACGGGCGGATTGATCAATAGCTGTTTCCTTTGTTTCTGTAATGATATCGCAGCAAAAAAGAAAGTCAGAAAAACGCTCAGGGTTACGAAAGGCATCGAGTTGCTTGAACAATTGTAAGACGTCTTCAGGAGAGGCGCTAAAAAGGGTTTGATATTGCGAGAATGCGCTCGATACATGCAATGCGAGCTCAGCATAGCGTTTTGGAATCTTATAACGATCGCACAGTGTTTTAATGGAATCTGGGTTCAGACTGCTGAGCATCACAGCAAATCGGATTAGCGTTTCTTTTGTGCGATTGCTAGCTTCTATGAGCAATGTAGACGTGTGTGCAGCGTCCGTGATTTCTGGGAATAATTTTATTAACGCGTGGCTTTGCTCTAAGGTTTGAATAAATAAGTGTGGTGTTTTTTCAGATAACGAACGTTGCCATTCTTTCCAGACACGTTCAGGCACAAGATCGCCTAAGTCGCCTTGCTCAGCCATTTTTTGCATTAATGCAATAGTCCCTTGTGTGACCGTAAACCCTAGGGGGCCCAAGCGAGCCATAAAACGTGCAACACGCAATACACGCAGTGGATCTTCCGTAAATGCTGGGGAGACATGGCGTAGTAGCTTTTGTTTTAAGTCGTCTTGCCCGTGAAAAGGGTCAACGAGCGTGCCATCTTGTGCTTGTGCAATGGCATTCACGGTTAAGTCACGACGTAATAAATCTTCTTCAAGGGTGACGGAGGGATCAGCATTCACAACAAATCCAGTGTATCCTTTTCCAGATTTGCGCTCAGTACGGGCAAGTGCATATTCTTCTTTTGTCTCTGGGTGTAAAAAAACGGGGAAATCTTTACCTACTTGTGTAAAGTTTTGCTCAATTAGTTCGCCTGGGGTTGCGCCAACGACGACCCAGTCGCGCTCATGTACGGGTAACTCCAAGAGTTGATCACGAATTGCTCCACCTACAAGATAAATTTCCATCGCCTGCACTCTTCTCGTATAATTTGTAACATGAATAGAATATCACCTGACAATCAGCTAGGTCCAGAACAACCCGGCACCATTATTAGCCATTACAGCACAGAAGTCGCTGTAGAAGATCTGCACGGGCAGCTTTTCCGGTGCTATTTTAGACAGAGCTGTGATCATCTTGTGGTAGGTGATCATGTGAAATGGCAGTTAGACAAAGGCGATCGAGGTGTCGTGACCGGTATCGCGCCGCGCAAAGGTGTGCTGTCACGTCACGGAAAAGACGGTCATGAGCAAGTGATGGCAGCAAACGTTGATTGCTTGGTGACCATGTTCAGTGCTGAGGAAGCGTTGTCCACGTTATCTGTTGATCGTTACCTTGTCGCAGCTGAGCTCTCCAATATTAAAGCCGTGCTTGTTGTGAATAAAATTGACTTGGCCACGGAAGAACAGCGAGACCAGTTGGAATCAATTTTTGACCTTTATGCGAGTTTGGGTTATTCGGTGCATTTTGTGTCTGTATCTAAAGAGAAAGGCATGCGAGCATTGAAGCGCGAGTTTGATGATAAATGCAGTATTATTGTTGGGCAGTCGGGTGTGGGTAAGTCTTCTTTAATTAATACGCTGTTGCCGCATGAGTCCATTCGTGTGGGAGAAGTGTCTTCTGGCAACCGTCAGGGCAAGCATACCACCACAGGTGCGCATCTTTATCACATCCCTTCCGGTGGTGATCTGATTGATTCAGCAGGCATTCGGCATTTTAATTGTTGGCATACTACAAGCGATGAAATTGAGCGTGGCTTTATTGAGTTCGCACCGTATTTTGGCTTGTGTAAATTCCGCAATTGTCAGCATGCGAAAGAACCAGGATGTGCCTTGCAAGCAGCGGTTAAAGACGGCAAAATCTCCCCTGAAAGGTTAAGCAATTATCATACTATGGTTGCTGAGTTAACATAATGCTACTGAAGGCACCCATTGAATGAAAATACTGCGTCAATATATTGTCCCGCATCACCCGTTGTCCCGTTTCATGGGCTGGTTTACCACCAGAACATATGCGTGGTTGAAGAATTGGCAAATTCGCACCTTTGTTAAGACATATAATGTGGACATGTCTCAAGCTCAGCATGAAAAAGCAGAAGATTATGTGAACTTTACGCATTTTTTTACGCGTCACTTGTTGCCTGATGCAAGACCGCTAGCGCAAGGTGATGATTCCATATTAAGTCCAGCAGACAGTTGCATTGCCCAGAAGGGTAAAATCGATGGTTATCGTCTTATTCAGGCGAAAAAGCATTCATTCAGTGTGGATGAGCTTTTAGGTGGAGATTTGGCGGACGCGAAGCTTTTTGAAAATGGTGAGTTCAGCACGCTTTATTTGGCGCCTGCAGATTATCATCGTGTTCATATGCCAATAAAAGGCACATTGAAGAAAATGATCCATGTGCCAGGCAAGTTGTTTTCCGTGAATCTTCAAACCGCTGAGCGGGTTCCGAATTTGTTTGCGCGAAATGAGCGTGTTGTGTGTTTATTTGAAACTGAAGTCGGCCCTATGGCGATGGTATTGGTGGGGGCGATGTTTGTTGCGAGCATTTGCACGACATGGGCTGGCGTTGTCACGCCTGGTGCGAATGCAAAGAGGCAAGAGTTTAGTTATAATGAGGGCTCACCTATCGTGTTGGATCGCGGCGAAGAGATGGGATATTTTAACTTTGGCTCAACCGTTATTTTATTGTTCGGGCAAGATAACATTAATTGGCTAAGCGATTGCGCTATCGGCGATCACGTTAACATGGGTCAGCACCTTGCAAGTGTACAAAAACGCTAACATCTCTGTGCGACATTGACCATAACCAGTGTAAGCCATATCTCAAATACGAATAAGCCAAACCGCTAAATCATAGGGTTAGCAAATATGGAGACACATTAACTCGCTGAAAAATAAGAGAATACCTCCAATTTTTGCCCTTCTTCGCTTTCCTGATTTATTATGATCCTTTTTACCTCTTGTGGGGCAGTAAGGGTGTGTTAACCTAGTCTTAATACAAGGATGCATTCAGGATCGACAGCAAGGATGTTGTCAACACGGAAGGTTTGCCAGGATGCTAATCGGATAGGATATCCAAAGGGTAGGGAAGGGATGATCGAAAGGTCATCCCTTTTTTTGTGCTTTCTTTTTTTATATATACCAAATGTAAGCATTTACCCACTTCTTTTTTTTTCCATAACATTTTTTTTTATAACGCATTTAATAATAATGCATTTTTTTTAAATCCGTAAAAAAAACAAGAAAAACCTATGACACACTAAAACCAATTTCTAATTCTGCTCTATGACTGCAAGGCGTCGATACACTGAATCCATCTTAAATAAAAAAGTAGGAGTGAAATGTATGAAGCGTTTGTTTGTTACAACGTTATCATTGTTGTTAGGGGTTTTTTGTCATTGTGCTTATGCCGATGAAGTGTCTGATGATGCTGAGATTACAATGTTGTCGAGTACGCAAAGCCCTTCTCTAGAGCAATCCACGTCACTGATTTCTCAATCACAATATAACAATTTGCAGCGAGCACATGTTGAAAGCCCTGATATTGGTAAGGTGGATATTTATACCGGCAAGCTCAATATGAATTTGCCTTTAATTCATGTGCCAATGAATGATGGTTTATCATTTAATTTTATGTTGCGTTATCTAACGGCTAAACCCAGCTTAGCCTCGGTGTTGCCAGATAAGTCGTTAGAAAAAGGGTCCGTGAAACAATCCGTGGTGGGGCGGCACTGGCAAATATTTTCAGGCATCTTAGATAGCACGCAGTATGTTCTTAAAGATGCACCAACCTATTGGAATAATGAAGATTTCCAACGGAACTTTCCCGTTTTTTATGATCCTGATGGCGGCACGCATACTTTTTATCCGCGTGACGGAGCGTATTATTCCAAAGATAATTGGAAGGCAGAATTAGTCATAGCAAGGGCGCGTGTGGGAGTGAATAGACATGTGAACGTTTATTCCGGAACGGTATTTAAACCCGATGGGACGCGTTACATTATTTCGCGGAAGGCAGATGATAAAATATCGACTCTCGATAAAGTGATGAGCGCAAGAGGAGGGAGTGCAATTGATTATTCATATGATGCCAAGCATCAAAACCGATTGTCAAAAATTTCGCTGTCAGGCGAGCCTGATTACCGCGTGAATTTCCAGTATGACACCGTTGACAATATTGATGTTATTACTGAAATAAACACAACGTTAGGGGAGCGTTGGAACTTAGCCTATAAAAGTGATGTGCAAGGTAATAAACCGTTTCTCAAAAAAGTGATATTGCATGATGGCTCTGCATGGACGTTTGGTTGGAAATCGGATCGTGATATGACAGCGGTCAATCATGTCGAAAATCCTGAAGGAGGCGTGGCTGATTATACGTATTATTCCGACCCGGGCTCAGACCTTTGTGGTTTCCAAGTATCAAGATATTCAGTTAAAACGAAAGTGCTCAGTGGGCGAGATGTGACGACAGCAACGTGGAGTTATGATTATGAAATCAAACATCATCGCTATGCGCCAGCAATTTGTGATTGGCGGCAGCGAGGTCAATTCCGTCCGGGGCTAGGTGAGCATACGACCGTGACGGGCCCTGATACGCGAGAAGAATATACGTTCGGCAATGGTGTTTTAATTACCGAATTTCATGGGATTGTTGCAATGCTGTGGACGGATGTTGCGCCTGCTGCAGATGCTGGCGTGATCAAGAAAAAGTTAACGTATTCGTTAGGCGGAGAGTTATTGCAAAAAGAAGAATACACCTGGCAACCTAGGCGAATTTCAGAAGCAAAACAAATTATTGGGAAGCTTAAGTACGGCACAAATCATGCAGAAGTGATGGAGATGACATCCAAGACGGTCACTGTGGGTGGAAAAGCATTTAGAACGAATTATTCTGATTTTGATTACTATGGCCACCCAAAGAAAGTCGTTGAGTTTGATCCAGAAGGTAATCAGCGCGTTACCCATAAACAATTTTATAATAATCAAGAAAAATGGATCCTTATTGAGGCAGCATCACAAACAGAAGGAGGTGATCATGTAGAAAATGCTATTGATGAAAGTGGTCTTATTCGCTCTTCCACATTGAATGGTGTAACAACACATTACCAGTATGATGCGCTGGGAAATCTAACTGTGCAGACAGATGCGCTGAGGCGAGAGGTTCATTTTGGAAATTATAAGCGAGGCATCGCACTTCGTACCGAAGATGCGTTGCATAACGTGTCAACACAAACAGTGGATGCGGTAGGCAATGTATTGACGAACACTAATGGTTTAGGTGAGACAATACAATATCGATACGATGCGTTGAATCGAGTAGTGACGGTGAGACCGGCGATAGGTCGTGGAGAGGATATTTGGTATGGTCAGAGCTTAGGGCCTGGCGTTCAATGGTGTAAGCGAGGCGATCACGCGCAATATACGCATGTAGATGGGTTTTCACGGAAAATATTTCAAATGGATGAGGGTGTTGGAAAATATAATACCGTTATTAGAAAGCAAAAATATGATGCTTTGGGTCGCCAAGTTTATAAGTCGTATCCTTACTATGATGAGGATGGTGATAAATCAGAAGGCGTTTATCTACACTATGATGGCTTAGGCCGTGAGATTAAGAAGAGTTGGCCCCATGGAAATGTTGATGATCACGCGCGCATTATGCGCTACCCCTCAGGCGTACAAATGAGTGTGCGTGATCCGCGTGGGGAAGAAACGTTGCTGACATCCAACGCGTTTGGTGATCCAGGGAGCGCATGGTTGGTGAGGGTTGATCAACCAGAAGGTGTTGTGACGACAATGACACGGAATTTGCGGGGTGATTTGTTATCGGTAACGCAGGGCGATAAAGTACGGCGCTTTAACTATAACGATCAATTTTTAATGACCAGTGTTGAGCAGCCTGAGATTGGCGTCACACAATATCG
>DKOI01000012.1 GCA_002469885.1 Legionellales bacterium UBA7366
CGCTAAAGTTCCTGTTATTGAAACTGGCGCAGGCATCGTTCATACCTACTTTGATACAAGCGCTGACCTTGGAAAAGGAACTGCCATTATCGACAACGCTAAAACGCGCAGAGTCAGTGTTTGTAATGCACTCGACAGCCTCGTTATCCATCGCGATCGACTCAGCGACCTAGAATCAATTACTAGTCCACTTGCAAAAAAATCTGTTGAAATATTTGCTGACAAGGAAAGCTATGATCATTTAAACGGGCATTATCCGAGAGAATTACTCCACCAGGCAGACGATGATGATTTTGGCGTTGAATTTCTCTCGTTGAAAATGTCGATCAAAACCGCCGGCTCACTCGATGAAGCAATCGATCACATTATGAAATATACCTCGGGTCACAGCGAAGCCATTATTGCTGAAGACCCCAAAGCCATTGAATCATTTTTTCAACGTGTCGATGCGGCCGCTGTGTATGCTAACGCGTCAACTGCATTTACTGATGGTGCTGAATTCGGCCTAGGCGCAGAAATTGGCATCAGCACGCAAAAATTACACGCAAGAGGCCCTATGGGTTTAGAGGCGTTAACAAGCTATAAATGGCAAATCACCGGCAACGGAAATGTACGGTAACCTTTGGAGAACACTATCGTGAAAAACACGTCAGCTACAATGACAATTAACTGCAAAGACAAAACCGGTATCGTCGCGGGGGTTAGCAATTTTCTACACAAAAATGGTTGCAACATCACCTCCCTCGATCAATACACAACCGACCCAGAGGGCGGTAAATTTTTTATGCGTATTGCATTCGAGATCAGCGAACAAACCTTGGAGGCTGAAAAATTTAAAGATGATTTCCATCAATCTACCAGCCATGTCTTTGATATGGAATGGAATATACACTTTAAAGAAGACCGAAAACGCATTGCCATCTTATGCTCCAAAGAGGAGCACGCTTTGCTAGACTTATTGTGGTCACACCAGCAGGGACAAATAGATGCTGACATACCACTCGTTCTCAGCAACCATGCCTCGGTAGAGTCCAGCGTTAAACCATTCAACGCTCAGTTCAAGCATATTGCAAATACGAAAGATATTCGGGAAGCAGCTGAAGCAGAAATATTGGAAGCCTTAATGGACCACAATATCGATTGCGTCGTACTGGCACGCTACATGCAAATACTATCACCTAATTTTGTCTCTAACTATCCCCAATCGATTATCAACATTCACCACTCATTCTTGCCAGCCTTTATCGGCGCGAACCCTTACAAACAAGCACTGGATAAAGGAGTGAAACTTATTGGCGCTACTGCTCACTATGTGAGTGACGCTTTAGATGAAGGACCAATCATCGATCAAGAAACAAAACACATCTCACACAGCTGCTCACTCCAAGATTTAAAAATATTAGGTCAAACGATTGAAAAAACCGTTTTAACCCGCGCTGTTAAGCATCACATAGAAGATCGCGTGATTTTAGATGGCAACAAAACAATTGTATTTACTCGATGAGGAACACAGACGCATGAATACTAGAAAAAAAATATTATGTATCGCACTTGGGCTAGCATTATCAGCATCACTACTCGCACGTAAAGGATAATACAATGACAAACGCCATTGAAACAAAAAATGCACCAGCTGCCATTGGCACCTACTCTCAAGCCTATCGTGTCGATAACCTGGTTTTTATTTCAGGTCAAATAGGCATGGATCCAGTCTCTGCTGAATTAGTCTAAGATCAGCTCACGCCGCAAGCCGAACAAGCCTTTAAAAACTTAAGTGCTGTTGCGCAAGCTAGCGGAGGTTCGCTGGCTGGTATCGCAAAGCTTACAGTTTACCTCACAGATTTAAACGATTTTGCAGAACTCAATAAAGTGATGTCTAACGTTATAAAAGCCCCTTACCCCGCACGTGCTGCTGTTGAAGTTAAGGCACTACCTAAGGGCGCACTCATTGAAATTGAAGCCATCATGGCAATCTAGATTATGCAATTCACGCCAACCTCAAAGGCGCCAATAAAAAAGGCTGGATTACCGTAAAGTAAACCAGCCTCTTAAGAGTCATCCAAAAAACCTAACTAAAGCATTAAGCGTCTTGCCTTACTCTTAGCGTTTTCTCAGAACCTTTTTGAGCAGCTTTAGAAACATATCTTACTTTAGATTTTTTCTTAGCGGCTTTTTTAGCTTTTTTATCTTGTGAGCGTGAGTCATCTTTCATCTTACCTAAAGAACGACGATCAGAAGAATCTCCACGAGAATCTGATGACCTACCTCTTGAATCAGAAAAACGATCACGTGAATCTGATGAGCGACCTCTTCCTTCAGAAGAACGATCACGAGAATCTGACGAGCGACCTCTGCCTTCAGAAGAACGGTCTGATCGACCTCTTCCTTCAGAAGAGCGACCGCGAGAATCAGATGAACGACCACGTGAGTCAGATGGTCTGCCACGTCCTTCAGAAGAACGACCACGACCATTAGAACGTGAGTCACGACGCTGACCTCTGTCACCACGATCGCGCCTTGGCTCACTAGAATCCAATTCAGTCGTCGCTACTGGGTTAGACTGCTGTAGTAAGTAAGCAAGTGCTGCTGCAATATCATGAGGCGCAGCTTCTGTTGCATCGATAATATGCTGAACCATGTCTTGAAACGGTTTCAACTTTTTACTTTTGGCAATGATACCAGTCACTTTTTCATTCAGTTGCTTGCTACGAATCTCATTCATTTCTTTCAATGAAGGTGGCTCAATTTGTTTAATTGTTTGCTTAGTAACACGCTCGATATCTTTCAACATACGGAACTCTCTCGGTGTAACAAACAACAACGCTTTACCCGAACGCCCTGCACGACCAGTACGACCAATACGGTGAACGTAAGATTCTGTATCATGCGGAATATCAAAGTTAATCACGTGTGTGATTCGCTCAATATCAATACCACGTGCGGCAACATCAGTCGCCACAATAATATCTAACAAGCCTTTCTTTGTTTTCTCAATAACCTTCTGACGCAATGTTTGCTTCATATCGCCATTAAGCGCAGATGCAGCATAACCGCGTGCCTGAAGGTTTTCAGCCAACTCTTCTGTGCAGCTTTTAGTGCGCGCAAAAACGATAGTCGCTTGCGTATCTTCAACTTCCAAGAAACGTGTTAACACGTCGAACTTCTGGCTATAAGGAACACGGATATAAGATTGATCAATATTGTTTAAGGTTTTCGCCTTGGCTTGAATTGTAATTTTTTGGGGATCTTTCAAGTAGCGATTCGCAATTTTTTGAATTGGCGCAGGCATTGTTGCAGAAAACAATGCGGTTTGATGCTCATGCGGAATCTGCTCAAGGATCCATTCGATATCATC
>DKOI01000127.1 GCA_002469885.1 Legionellales bacterium UBA7366
AGTGGGAGAGGGAATATGAGTTATAATTTTATTTATTCAACATCACCCAAAAGTGGGAGAGGGAAATTCTCATTCAATATTAAATTAAAATTCCCTCTCCCGTTTACGGGAGAGGGTTAGGGTAAGATTTAACAAAACAGCCTCTCTCCTGCAGGCATTTAAGACCGGTTTTTGATTTATTCAACAACTCCGAAAACTAGGAGGGGAAATTTTGATCATATTTTCAATTGATCAAGCGCGGGCACCTGTGAGAGAGGGGGCTTTAATTCATTCATCTCAGCAATCACTGCTTGACCTTGCCGCCAGGTCCTTCCAGAATACGTCAATATTAACTGACTGAGAGTGATCAATGACAAACCAGGTCTTCGACAAGAAGAAAGCCCCTCTAATCGATACTAAAGTGATCCCCCATTCCATAGAAGCTGAGCAATCCGTTCTCGGTGGTCTCATGATTGATAACGCCGCGTGGGATAAGGTTGCTGATCGTTTAACGGAAGAAGATTTCTATAAACATAATCACAAATTAATTTATCGCGTGATGGTGGGGTTAGCTGCAGCCAGTCAACCGTTCGATGTGTTAACCGTCTCGGAAGGTTTAAAAGAACACAAGCTGTTACAAGATGCTGGCGGCGAACTGTATTTGTTTGAGCTTGCTAAAAACACACCTTCAGCTGCGAACATTGTTGCTTACGGTGACATCGTTAGGCGTCAGTCAGTCTTAAGGCAGTTGATCAGCACAGCGAATAACATTGCTGAAACGGCCTTTAACCCTGATGGACGTGATGTAACAGACTTATTGGATATTGCCGAACGCGATATTTTTAGAATCGCTGAGCAAGGCCAGCGCGGCTCCGGTCCCGTAGACATTAAAGAATACATTGCTATGGCGTCTGAGCGCATCGACATGCTTTACGAGTCCGATGAGGCCGTCACAGGTCTATCAACGGGCTTTTCTGATCTTGATGAGATGACCTCAGGCTTGCAGGATTCAGATCTTGTTATCGTGGCGGGTAGGCCGTCGATGGGTAAAACAGTCTTAGGTGTTAACTTTGCAGAACAAGCTGCGTTAAAAGGCGATAAGCCGGTTTTAATTTTCAGTATGGAGATGCCGGGTGAATCAATTGTTATGCGGATGTTGTCATCACTTGGGCGCATTGACCAACATAAAATTCGTTCAGGAAAATTAGAAGATGAAGATTGGCCGCGATTAACTTCGTCAATTAGCATGTTGTCTGAAGCACCCATCTTTATCGATGATACCCCAGCGTTGAGTCCTGCGGAAGTGCGCGCTCGCGCAAGACGTATCATGAAAGAGCACGGCCAATTGGGCCTCATTGTTATCGATTACTTACAGCTGATGCAAGTGCCCTCAAACAAAGAAAACCGAACGGCAGAAATTTCTGAAATTTCTCGATCGTTAAAAGCGCTAGCTAAAGAATTAAATGTGCCCGTGATCGCATTGTCCCAGCTTAACCGAAGCTTGGAGCAACGTACGGATAAGCGACCTGTTATGTCCGATCTTCGTGAATCGGGCGCGATCGAGCAGGATGCGGATTTGATTGTCTTCATTTACCGTGATGAAGTTTACAACCCTGAAACGCCAGACAAAGGCCAGGCTGAGATCATTATTGCCAAACAGCGTAACGGACCTATTGGTAAGGTGCGCTTAACCTTCTTGGGCCGTTATACGCGTTTTGAAAACTTCACACAGCAGCAAGCGTCTTACGATTACGCGTAGACTGCTTCTTGCTATTGAATTTTCTGTTTCGGGAGCCGGCTTTGCTCTTAGCCTTTATTGGCTAATTATCAGGAGAGAGGCGCCTAGCTCAAGCCATAGTCAAAAACAATGACTTACCTACTTTTTCTCTTTGCGAATGTGCTTATAAGCTATTGATATTGTTGTATTACAGTATTTTTATATACATATCTTGAAGTGCCCCAGGATTTCTGTAAAATTAGTCATCATTTATAGGTTTGGCCGGGGGGAAAATATGTATCAACGGCAAGATAGTGTAGCAAAGATAAGCACAGAATTAGAGTTACCTCGCCTTATGTCGGGCAACTTATCGAAGGGTCGGTTGTCTGTTGAAAGCGCTTTGCCTAGTGCAGCTAAGACCCGCCTGCGTGCATTTCGTGCAAAAGCAAGAGATGTTTTAAAGCAAAACAATGGCCGATTGGTTTTTTCCATACGCCAAAGTGAGTTTTTATCAGATGATGGCATAGGTGGTAGCAAGTTGGATGGACTTATCTTAGTTGATGATTCAGAATTCCCGCTTAATCCTCAAGAGTCTAGGTTGCGTTACTGTGAACGCTCAGGAAAAGACTTTGATAGAGAAAATGGCTATTTAGTTAGAAAATTGCATTCTAAAAGCCCTTTACCTTATTTCACATCGCTCTCGATGTTGATAGATACCCTTAAGCAAGACGTAAGGTGGATGCAGGCTTTGATTCAGATGGAATCAGCAAGCGGTAGACCTCCTGTGAAGACAGGTCAAATTTTTTTCTTGGTGTTGAATGAATCTGGTACAGATTATAATGTTGTTAATGTGACAGATGTTTTAATACCACCGGTATCTTCTGCGGTAGCAGAATCTAAGAAGCAGGCAGTAAATAAGCCTACGATGCAGGAAGAGAAGCAGCGAAAAAAAGAGAAAGGTTGAAATGAAACCTGAACTAAAAACTGATGTTAAACACGTCTCTGGGGGCAGTCTTTCTTTTGATGAGTGGTACTTGCTTGCAAGCGGGCTTTTATCAGTGTTAACCCCTCGTCTTTCAGAGGCAGGAAAAGACCTTACTGTGCAACCGTTTGATCGCTCGGTGAGTGAGTTTGTTGAATTGTGTGGGCAGTATGATCGGGCTATTAAGGTAAGGCTTGACAAGCTAGAAGATGCGAAGGAAACCTTATCAAAGATACCGCAAGGCGATGCGTATAAAATGGAGCGCCAACACGCGGCTACGTATTGCGAGACTGTAAATAATTCAGCTCAAAAATCAATAACAAAACGCAATGCGCTTATTGATTCAGTTGTTGCCTTGCCACCGCGTGAATTTATAAGATTCACAAAAACATTACAGACAAAAATGATAGATGAGCGAATAGCTGAAAAAGGGCAAGTTGATTACGTAGGTGAAGTGCTACCTCAAAGCAAAAAAAAGGATATTGCTGAAAAAGCAAATGATGAACTTGCTGCTGCAATTGAGGAGCGACGTGAGTTTGATGCTGTTTTAGATGAAGCTTTAGAGTTGTATGATTTTAGCGAGGAGTGTTCGCCTGAGTATAAGAAGCCCATGCCAAAAAACCATAATATTGCGGCGGAAACAGTGAAAGCGCTTTCTAGTTTTAGGGTGTCAACGTCATCCTCTTCGTTGTTTTCAAAACCGGCGCCAGTGAAGGATGGATCGTTTGTTGCTCAAGCGGTTAGGTTCGCAATTCGTCTTGGCTTTTAGGGTTTAAAGCTAACAGCGCCGTATTCGCTATCTTTCAATGTTTGAAGGTTGGATTCTTGGTAGTTGCCATTCCCTAATATTTAGCTACTCATTAGGAGTATGAGCTCTAAGGGGAATGTTTTTTTGTCGCAACATCAACCGTGTCAACCAAATGCATGCAAGTGATAAGTTTGTCGGTAAAGCATGCTTTGCTTTTCATTTCCGTTGATTTTTTTCTTACATCGCCAAAAAAAGCGTTTACTTAATCTAGCGAATATTTTTTCGGTTCACTAAATAGTGTATTGCAGGTTAAGTAAACATGTATGCCACTCATGCCAAGTTCTGTGCAAAGATTCAGAAAAGTGATAAAGGAAAGTAAGTGTGGTTTTGCAGTGGCTTCATTCTCAGTTAAATAGTTTTGACCTGCCTGCATCCGGGTTATTTTTTTCTGATCACTTAGCGCGGATAGTAAAAGCAAATACGTCACTTTATCATCGATACTATATTTTAAACTAAGCAATAGCTCTAAGAATTCAATGCTGAGTGGGGGCGTTGAGCGTGTGGGTTTTATCGCTTTTAAATCTGGGCGCCAGCTTGTTTAGCTGATCGTTGGCTTGCTCATTAAAGTTGAACATTGTAATCACTTTTTGTGTTTCGTTGAATGTATTTTAGCACTGTTAATGAATGGTTTCCATTTACGTCATATCTCAATAGCTTAGCTCTTTATTTGTTTACAATAGATGCACGGTTTGTTACCCCGCCTTGTATATATAAAAAAATAATGGGGTGGGTATGCAGGGTGAAAAGCAACAACTTATTGCAGAGTCAAGAGATGATGCAGCAAGTTTAGATAAGTGGAATCTGTTCAATGGTGGCAGCTTTTTATTGCTGAGTGCCTTGTCACAATTGTCTAATAAAAACATTCCTGTCAAACGAAAAATATGGCTCAACAGTGCTGATGCAGAAAAGCTTATTCGCTATAACCGGGAGATAGTCAATCTAACCGCACAAATAGAAGATGCCTCGCTCAAGCTTGAAGTGCAGAAAGAAACTGATGATTCTAAGGTCATTGCGCAGTATCGTACAGAGCTAGTGAGCGAACGTTATAATCGCGAGTGCGACATGTTTTTGTGTAAAAAAGCGAATGACTGATTTGATTGGGTACACCGCGGGTTTTGAGAGCACGTCAAAGCAGGTGAGGTAGGTATCAACGCCTGACATGTTGAGCTTGCTGGTTAAAATGATGAGGTGAAGTAGGTCGAGTAAGTCAGGCGGTGATTTTGGCTTGTTTTTTCAAGGGCATCCACGCCATTGTGAAGCGCAAGTTGTCCTTTTTCATCGAGATGGGTGAAGATCTGAGTGAAAGCATGAAGCTGTGCCTGTCTGGTTATTTTTTACCCTGTTTTATGAAGGGACACAATGGTAGTCATGCCAAAAATTTGGCTCTGAACTGTCTTTATTAGATCTTTAGGGGTGCCCTTTGGGGTCAATTTTTTAAAAGCCGCCTTGAATGCGCTATCTTCATCAGTTGGAAATGGCATGGCAAAATCCCTTTGCTCAATTATTCTTGTGTTCATAATAGCAAAGAAAGCTTAAGGGAATATTAAGAGCTGTTTCTTTTGCTGGCACGGTGGGTATATGCCTATCTACTCTGGATTTAAAGTCCGCATTCCGTTAATCTACCGCTTTAATTATAAGGGCGTAAGGCACAATGGAAACAGGTACCGTATCAACCCGTTATAAAGCAGAAGTCTTTGATTTTAACGCATTAAAAGAAGATGAGGTTTTGCGCACCCTGCGTGAATATCAAATTGTGTTAACCCCGACTGATGTTTTAACACTTCAAAACGATATTTTAAAACGACCACCCACACTGGCTGAGTGTATATTGTGGTCAATCCAGGGCTCAGAGCATTGCTCATATAAGAGTAGCCGTAATCATTTAAAGCAATTCACAACGACGGGGCCGGAAGTGATCATCGGCGCTAAAGAAGATGCTGGGGTTGTGAGTGTTGCAATCGATAACGCAGGTAAGCGTTACGGCGTTGCGATCAGTCATGAATCGCATAACCATCCCTCACAAATTGTGCCGTATGAAGGTGCTGCAACAGGCGTGGGCGGTAATGTACGCGATGTGATGTGCATGGGCGCTGAGGTGATTGGCGTGGCTGACAGCTTGCGTTTTGGCGACATTAACACCGCTAAAACACAATGGATACACGAAGGTGTGGTTGAGGGTATCGGTGGATACGGCAACCCATTAGGCGTGCCTAACATTGGCGGTGACCTCTATTATAATCCAGGGTATAACGACAACTGTCTCGTCACTGTTGTTACTTTAGGCATTGTGGCGGAAGAAGATATCGTGCATTCTTACGCCCCTGAAAATGCGGCAGGTTATGATTTGATTCTCGTCGGTAAGCCAACGGATAACAGTGGTTTTGGTGGTGCGAGTTTTTCTTCGCTAGAGTTAGAAGAAGATAAGCGCGAGCAGAATAAAGGCGCGGTTCAAGAGCCTAATGCCTTTTTAGAAAGACACTTGTTAAAATCGTCTTATGCGTTGTTCAAAATTCTAAAAGAAAAAAACCTGATTGATAAAGTCGGTTTTAAAGATTTAGGTGCCGGCGGTGTGGCATGTGCGAGTGTTGAGCTTGCGCAAACCAGTGGGTTTGGTGCGGAAATTGATTTAGAGCAAGTGCATGTTGGTATGGAGAATTTAAATCCATCCGTTATTCTATGTTCTGAAACGCAAGAGCGTTTTATGTGGGTAACGCATCCCGATGTAACCCCGCTCATCTTAGAGCATTACAATGAAACCTATGCATTGCCTGAAGTCTCCAGTGGGGCGCGTGCATCGGTTGTGGGTAAAGTGCGTGATGACGATCAATACATCGTGCGATTCCACGGTCAAGAAATTGTGAATGCAAAAGCGGCGGATGTGGTTGAAGGGATTGTGTATGACAGACCATTTGCTGAATCGAAACGTAACTTGAAAGAACCTGTGTTAGCAGCACGAACGGATTACAATGCAGTATTGTTGTCGATGTTGTCGCATGAAAACATGGCTTCACGTGCGCCTGTGTTTGAAACTTATGACAAACAAGTGCAAGGGCGTACGTTGATTGAATCAGGTGATGCAGATGCGGGCGTGATGATGCCGTATAACTCTGATGATTATCCTGAAGCGATTCGTAAGACCGGTATTGCGTTATCGTTAGATCACAATCCTCGTTATTGTGAAATCGATCCTTACTGGGGTGCGGTGAATGCCGTGGTTGAGTCAGTACGCAACGTTGCAGCGGTGGGGTGTGAACCTGTCGCATTAACGGATTGTTTGTGTTTTGGTAATCCTGAAAAGCCAGAGCAAATGTGGGATTTCACACAAGCGGTTAAAGGTGTTGTGATGGCACAAAACGCATTGCATACGTTTGCGCATCCCGACCATCCTTTGCCAGTGGTTGCGGGGAATGTGTCTTTTTATAATGAATCAAAACAAGGCGCGATACCGGCGAGTCCTATGATTAGTTGTATGGGTCGTATGAGTGATGCCACAAAAGCCTTATCACAAAGCTTTAAACGTATTGATTCGCATATTGTAATGATTGGTGCGCGTAAAGATGAATGTGGCGGCAGTTTGTATTATCAGCTCCAGGGTGAGATGGGTGCGAACATTCCGAAGCCTGATCTGGCTGATGTGCAATCACAAGTGCGCGCAGTTGTTGAGGCAATCAATGCGGGCTTGTTATTGTCGTGTCATGACATCAGCGACGGTGGTGTTGCGTGTGCGATTGCAGAAATGACTTTTAAAAATGGCATTGGCGCAACGGCTGCTGTCACCAGTGAGTTGCGTGATGATATCAAGCTGTTCAGTGAGACCGGTGGGTTTATATTAGAAGTTCAGAATGATGGTTTAGATGCTGTTGTTGCACATTTCAAAAAACACAATGTAAACATCGACATCATTGGTCAAACCAAAGAAGAGGGTGTGTTACGTTTGCAGGGTTGCATTGATGTCAATGTTCAAGACATATCAAGCGCGTTTGAAAACGGCTTACGGGAAAAATTATTATGAAAATTGATTACGAACAAGCGGGCGTCAACATAGAAGCGGGCAATGAAGCAGTTGAGCGCATTAAAGAAAAAGTGCGTAGCACGTTTTCATCGAATGTGTTGACAGGTTTAGGCAGCTTCGGTGCGTTAGTGGATTTAAAACCGATTGTTGAAAAATACGATCATCCCGTGTTGGTGCAAAGCATCGATGGTGTGGGAACGAAAACGATCGTCGCTCAGATGATGGGTAAATTCGATACCTTAGGCATCGACTTATTGAGCGCAACCTGTAACGACATCGTTGTGCTTGGCGCAAAGCCGTTTACTTTTCTTGATTATATTGCAAATGAAAAATTAAACCCTGACGTAGTCGACCAGTTAGTTACAGGCATGGTGAAAGCCTGTTGTGATAATGAAGTGTCGCTCGTTGGCGGTGAAACAGCTGAAATGCCGAATGTCTATTTGCCTGGCGAGCATGACTTGGTCGGTATTATCACGGGTGTTGTTGAAAAAGATAAAGCGATCACGGGTGAGGCAATTCAAGCGGGTGACAAGATCGTCGGTTTGGCTTCTAGTGGTTTGCATACGAATGGTTTTTCATTGGCGCGTAAATTATTTTTTGACTTGGGCGGTTACACGGTAACTGATGAGTTACCTGAGTTTGATCAAAGTGTTGGTGAAACCTTAATGGCGCCTCATATTAATTACACCATGCCAATTTTAGCAGCGTTAGACGCTGGCGTGAAAGTGAATGGTATGGCGCACATTACAGGTGGCGGCTTGTTGGAAAATGTTCCACGAATTTTGCCGAAGAATGTGAGTGCTGTGATAAACAAAAACAGCTGGCCGAGTTTGCCGGTGTTTGATGTGATGTGTCGAATAGGCGATTTGGTTGATACTGAGGCTTATCGGACTTTCAATATGGGCATTGGGCTCACGATTGTTTTGCCAGAAGATCAAGTAGCGGCGCTTAAAAAAGCATTATCTGCGTTTGACGGTATCGATGCTTATGATATCGGTGAAATTGTTTCAGGTGACGGTAACGTCGTTTTAACATCGGAGTAAACAGTATGACGAGTAAGATTGCAGTAATACAATTCCCAGGCTCTAACTGTGAGCGTGAAGCGATACTTGCGGTCACGCGTGCGGGCATGCAGGCGGTTCCTTTTTTATGGAATGAACCTGCCGATAAGTTAGCAGCGTGTGATGGTTTTGTGATTTCCGGTGGGTTTTCTTATGAAGATCGATCGCGTGCGGGCATAATTGCCTCACTTGAGCCGGTTCTTGAAACGTTAAAAGCGCAAGCTAAAACAGGTAAGCCTGTGATGGGTATTTGTAATGGTGCGCAAGTCTTAGTTGAAACCGGTTTAGTGCCAGGCGCTGAGAATGATGCGCTTTCTATGGCGTTGACAATTAATAAGCGTATGAAAGGCGATTCAGTTTTAGGTGCAGGTTATTATAATGCCTGGATTAACTTGTGCACGGGCGAGGGCGTTACAAAAAACGCGTTTAATCGTTTGTTAAGCGCTGACACGGTTTTGCGTATGCCGGTTGCGCATGCCGAGGGTCGTTATGTGATGCCAGAAGCAACACTTCAAGCCTTAAAAGAGAATGGGCAAATTGCGTTTCAGTATTGTGACGGTGCTGCGAACGTTGTTGATGAATTTCCTGTTAATCCTAACGGTTCTATGGCGAATATTGCTGGTGTGACGAATGCTGCTGGGAATGTGTTGTCTTTGATGCCGCATCCAGAGCGTATTGCCGAGTGTGATGTGTTGTTTGAGTCTATGCGTGATTATATTGAAGAAGGTAATTACCCCGCACAAAAAACAATTGCGATTGATCCGGTTATCCCTAGCATTGAAAAGTATGAGCCTGAAACTAAAACAACAACGTTTGTGATTGATTTACTCATCACGGATAAGGAAGCGGTTTCGGTTCAAAATGCATTAAATCTTGTGGGCATTCCTGTCACGGTGAGTCGCCAGACACATTGGGAAATTTCTGCGAGTGACGTTGACACTGCGCGTAGGCAAGTCATCGACAGTGGTGAGCTTTTTAATGTGAATAAAGAATCCTTGGTTGATGCAGCGACAGCGCCTAATACGCAATCGTTGTTAGTGCGTCATAAAGAAGATGTGACGGGTATGAATAAGCGCCAGCATCTTACTCATCATTTTGGTGTTAAAGGGATTGATGCGATAGCGCACGGGTCCTTGTGGCATATTACGGCGAAAGAGGGTGAAGATATTAAGGCGTTGATGCCGAGAGTGCTGGCGACGAACATATTGTTTAATCCTTTTGGTCAAGCTGGGCAGTTTTTTGAATGAGCGATTACACGGCGAAGATTGAGAAAGCTTTAAATGATTGTGTGACGTCGACTGATTTAACGATTGGTAAGAAGTACACGGGGAAGGTTCGTGACACATATGATTGTGGTGACACTGTGACTATCGTTACGACTGACAGACAGAGTGCATTTGATCGTGTGTTAGCGGCTGTTCCGTTTAAAGGGCAGGTTTTGAATCAATGCAGTGCGTTTTGGTTTGATGAGACTAAAGATATTATCCCTAATCATATGCTTTCAACACCTGAACCGAATGTGATGCTTGCTAAGAAGTGTGAGGTTTTGCCGATTGAGTTTGTTGTTCGTGGTTATATTACGGGTACAACGTCGACGTCACTTTGGACGCAATATCAAAACGGCGTACGTGATTATTGCGGACACCAATTTCCAGAGGGTTTAGTCAAAAATCAACAGTTAGAACAGCCTGTTTTAACACCGACGACGAAAGAGGCTGATCATGACAGGCCGATTTCCCCTGTGGAAATTGTAGAACAGGGTTGGTTGACTCAAGCTGATTGGGATTATGCGTCAGAGAAAGCGTTAGCCTTATTTGAGCGAGGCGTAAAGGTTGCAGCTGAACGCGGTTTGATTTTAGTGGATACGAAATATGAGTTTGGCCGTGATCAAGAGGGTAATATTCTTTTGATTGACGAGGTGCATACACCAGATTCGAGTCGTTATTGGTATGCTGATTCATACCACGCACGTTTTTCTGTAGGCGACGAGCCGGAGAATTTTGACAAAGAATTTTTACGTCGTTGGTATAAAGAGCATTGTGATCCGTATAACGATAAAGTTTTACCAGTAGCGCCAGCAGAATTAATTGTCGAGCTATCGCGTCGTTATATCGAAATTTATGAGCGGATAACGTCTAAAAATTTCACCTTTTAATCCTGATGGCAATCACATCTTGATGGGGGTCAGACCCTGTCATTTTTGTTGGGGTCAGACCCTGTCATTTTTGATACCATGGTTATATATAATATATAAAGGACATTAGCGTATGAAAATAAATTTCTTTAAAAGTATGATACTTTCCTTTGGCGTGCTTGCTAGCTTAACACCTGCTTATGGAGAAGAAATCAGTCCAACAAAGGGCATTATTCCTGCTGTGAGTGATCACTATAAAACATTGCCGTCATTATATGATCTCAATAAAATGCCCGCTCAACATGTTAACGATAAAGCTGATTTGCGCTTCATCATGGGAACGAATAGCACGTTGCTTAAATGGGAGTTGAAAGCGGGTAATCATTTTCCAGTGCATTATCATCCAAATGAGCAAATGAATATTGTGTTCTCAGGTCAGCTGAAAGCATACTCACAAGGAAAGGAATATTTCATTAACCCAGGCCAAGTGATGGTTGTTCCACCGAATGTTCCCCATGAATTTATTGCGACAAAAGACACCGTTATGTACGGAATCCAGACCCCGCAACGGCAAGATTTTCTTAATCCCGCAATTATTGTTGCCGGAGAATAATAAATCTCGCTTTGTGTTAACACCGGAAATTAAGTATAAGAAGTTGTTCGATATCCGGGGCTGACCTTGCCTTACCGTATTTTATACTAATTGCATTCGGTGGGTTGCTTGTCTACACTAAGCCTAAATCTTAGAGGAGAAAAAAATGTTAAAACAAGATTTGTTGATGGGTGACTTAAATCCCCGGTCTGATCGGGCTATTCCTGCTGGCGATTTTGATGTTGGTCGCGAAAGCAAAGATGTCTCAAATAAGATATCTTTAAAAGTTATATCTGAAGTAAAAAAAGCAGCGAAGAATAATCCAGGCCATGTGCATCATATGTTTCGCAAGGCGTTTGCCGCTCCCATAACTAGCGTAATTTCAAAACCGGTTCCATTCAATGAGGATGATTTTACCTTCAGAAACAATTCTTGCGAGGAGCCTCATTTAAAACTGCGCTTTGAAATTAGCAAAAGTTCCATCGGCTTGGTTTCTCGTCGAACGGAATATATTAGACTTTATGTTGACGATGTGACAAATAAACTGTACTTAGAAGATGATCAGCTCTTTACAGGCTCGTTTGGTTGTTCTTCTTGTTTTTCCGGTGAACACAATCCTAAGAAAGTGTTACAGGACTTTAGAAAGCCAGAGGTAGTCGAGGCTTTTTTTAATCGCGTTGATCAGATCAGTTGTTATAACAACTTGTTAGCGTCAGATATTTTAACTGGCGGGTGTGTATTTGGCACCTATACATTTTCTTTAACCTTAGTCCCGTTTTTGTTAGCATCTCATTTAGCTGATACCTTGGGAGAGCCTAAAGCTATATTGTGTTTAACTTCCCCATTGTGGGCGCCGTTAACAATTCCATTTTTTGGTTTGTCGTTAGCTTTAGCATCAGCAATCTATGCTACCACTATCGCTGTTTCTTTGGTTGCGCTTGTATTGGATCTTATGATTGCTAAGCCGTTAACATCATTGTCCAACTGTGCGGCTAGCTGTTTTGGCCGATCCACTAAGATTGATAGGGTAAATGATTTCATTAAAGACTTGGCAGCTCAGCAGGATAGATCTGTAGGTGATGATGCCCAGTTCAAAACTGCAAGCACTTCCAGTGCTGTCTAGTCTGATTGGGTTCAGTCCCGGACATAAGATGTTGTCCAATGTCCGGGGCTGACCCCGTTAGTGACCCCATTAGACTTTATCTCATCCCTAACGATTCTTTTTGACCTTCGGCATCTCGAAATTCTTGATATTCAGGTTCGTCACTTTTGAACTGACGGCTTTTTTTTCGCGGTGGCAGTTTGCAAGGTTTGCATGGTAAGAGTGACTCGACAGCAGTGTTGATTAGCATGGCGCTGGTGAACGTAATTGCGATGCCGATCCATACGGAAAACAATACGCTGTCACGCATGATGTCTTGTTGTGTCTCTCCCCATGCTTCATTCAGCGTGTGATCAATCGTGCCATTTTGTGTGGCGTTTGCGAAGTTTTGACAATGTGTATATGTTGTGTTGTCACTTTCAGTATTAATCAATCTGATTTCATCACCGCACAATTTCCAAGGGTACACAGCTATTGATAAGAGGTAACAAATTAGCGTGGGTATGCTTGATAAGGCGGCGTTAATTT
The DNA here is from genome assembly GCA_002469885.1 of Legionellales bacterium UBA7366. Lineage (GTDB taxonomy): Bacteria > Pseudomonadota > Gammaproteobacteria > UBA7366 > UBA7366 > UBA7366. Next base: position 12,916 of record DKOI01000127.1, read on the forward strand.
TATGTGTTGACTGGGTAGGTGTTTCAGTTAGATAGAAGCCTTTAAAAAAATACAGGATCCCCACCGTGGGCGGTAATGTGGAGAGTAGAAAACTTGATTGGTCCTTGTTCCATAGAATTGAGGCTACCGATGTTTCCAAGGCATCGTGCATCTCTGGGTGATTGTTTAAAGCGCTTTCTTGGTAGGCTAGTGTTAACGCGTATGATAATAATAAAGCGCCGACAGTGAGTGTTGTGCCAGAGAGTGCGAGAATGATACCAGAGCTACAACTTGTTTTATTCGAGTTATTTCCAATGAGGGGCTCTTCCATTTCTTTTCCTTGTTATTATAATTATATCAGTGAGCTTGATTGTATAAGTAATTGAAATTGGTGTCTATTAAGCGGGTACCTCCCTGTAGTAAATGTGATGGGGTAGCCCCATTCATC
>DKOI01000075.1 GCA_002469885.1 Legionellales bacterium UBA7366
GTAAACGTTCTCTTTTGTCTTTTTTCTATACTCATGGATCACCTCGTAATTGGATTGTAACTCCTTAACAAGGTGCACGGAAATAGTAGACCACATCACACTGTGGCTAAGGGTAATCGGCTTGTTGGTCGAACCTCAGCATCAAGAAAGGGTATCACTTGGTTGATAAAGCGAGGATCAATTTTAATAAACTCTGCAGGCATTCTTTCTTTTAATCTATTTAAACCCAGCATAAGGATGTGAGCGAGTCCGGGCATGTCATTTTCAGGCATTACCTTAAAAGTGTCACCATCTTTACCGTACATTTCATCTCCGTACTGTGGGTATTCACCATCCTCTCGTATGCTTGTATACACTGGCTCATCGATACCGATTGCTCTTGCGTGACCCCAGTAATGGTGGTTGCATAGCCGTCCTTTACAAGCACATTCCATTCGTGCAAATCAAGGTGTGCAATTCCAACTGAATGCAGCCAACTTAAATTTAACATGAGTGAGGTCATGGTGTGCTTAAAAAGTTCAAATCCACGTGGCGTTTTAGAGGTGCTTTTAATGTTTTTATTAATCTCAGATAGAGAGGGTTGCCCTGAGTATTTTTGAATATAAAAATCGCGATTTTCACAGCGACATGCAGTGTGAGTGCGCGCAATGCCGGTGGGAGTGTTTGGTGTTCTTTTTGCAGTGATTTTGCTTCAGATGAGTCTATTGCTTGCAGAACGGTATACTCTGCTGATTCAGCGCTGCCATCGTCACCTGCAGGATAAGCTTCAGAGGTTGCGCCACTTCCAATAGGCTCGTCATGCACCTTGAGTGGCTTTTTCTCGCTAGGAATCGATAAGATCATGCCGTCGCCTTCAGGCGTGATTGTTAAAGTCGCATCTTTTGGGACGGTGTTAGCCCCCTAGTGTTTGAATTCAGAGCTTTTGAGAGCGCGCGATGTTTTAAGCATAATCCCCACGAAATATCTTGTAAATAATTGATTCATTGTTTGCTTCCTGCTTTATTTATATATATTAACACACAAACCTTAAGGAAATATTAAGAGGGTTTAAAGCAAATTCTCCAATCCATAGACTAGTGAGTTTGATGACATCACTTTACGACACGCAAGCAGCACGCCTGGCATAAACGATTCTCTATCGAGGGAGTCATGGCGAATGGTGAGGGTTTGGCCGGGTGCGCCGAAGGTCACAGCTTGATTAGCGATGGTGCCTGTTAAGCGTAATGAGTGTATGGGAACGCCTTTGTGTGTTGCACCTAATGCGCCCGGTAAGAGTTCTTTTGATTGGCGAGGGCTTTCGTTTTTTCTATTCTCCGAAATCATTTCAGCGGTTTTAATGGCTGTACCAGATGGCGCGTCTAATTTTCCAGGGTGATGGTATTCAATGATTTCAACGTCATCAAAATAACGTGCGGCGTCAGCGGTGTATTTCATCATGAGGATAGCGCCGAGCGCAAAATTAGGGGCGATAATGCATCCGATTTTTTTGTCATCACACAGCGCGGTTGCGGTCTTGATTTGTTCTTCGGTTAATCCACTGCTGCCGATGACGGGGCGTGCACCATTGTCGAGGATGATTTGAAGATTTTTCCAGACGCTATCAGCATTGGTGAAGTCGATCACGATGTCGGGCGCGTGAGCTTGTAGCAGCGCTTTTAAGTCGTCACCTTGATCGCAGGTCGCGACTAAATGCATGTCGTCTTGTGCGTCTATACAGGCTGTAGTGGTTTGCCCCATTTTGCCTTGTGCGCCATTGACAAGAATTTTCATGATAGCCTCATTCGGTTCTGTTAGTGGGTAAATATGATGACAGTATACATGAAAATCCAGAAGTGCGCGCTCTAGTTTAATAAGGCCGGAGTAAAATGCTATAATGCCTCATGACGAAATATTTACAAATATAACAGAGAGTTAGGAGGCACTAAGAATGCGAAGTCTGATAGTGAGCGTGTTATTATTCGTTTGCCAGCCCGCCTGGGCGGCTATCCTTGAGAGTCACGTTACTCAAGGTGAGGTGTATGCAAACGAACCGGTTCAATTGGTAGTGAGCATTAATAAAAATGAAACAGATTCTCCAAGCTTTAAACCGCTAGAAAAAGACTTTGCAGTCCAAGGTGTTTCTAGAAGCACTCAAATGACAGTGGTCAACGGAGCTTCAGACAGTAAGACTCGGTGGACGGTTAGTTTGCTGCCCAAATCTGAAGGGCAGTTAACGATTCCTGCATTGACGCTCAGCGGGCTCAAAACCAATCCCATTGACATTAAGGTGAGGCCGGCAAGTGAATTACCGCAGTCAGCAGCTGACAATAAAGTTTTTCTAAAAGTTGAAGTGAAGCCTTCAACCGATGCGTACGTTCAACAGCAAGTGTTATATGCCGTCAAGTTGTATTATGCCTTGCCTGCAACGATTGCCAACCCGTCGTTGTCTGCTCCTACTGCCAAGGGTGTTGAAATTCAGCAGTTACCGGGCGAGCAGCATTTTCGTGTTAATCACGATGGGCATGACTACGGTGTGCTTGAGCTACACTATGCGCTATTTCCACAAACCTCAGGTAAGGTAACGATTGAGCCACCGACATTAACGGCGGTTGACACTAGTCATTTTAGTGGTGCGCGTCAAAACATATTTAACTCAAGACAAAACATGGTCCGCTTATCCGCTAGGCCAGTTGATTTAGAGGTTTTACCTGAAGTGCCGGTGCCTAATAATGGATGGTGGATTCCAGCAACGCAATTAAGTTTAACTCAGAGTATTACAGAAGATTTATCGCAAGTGCATGTGGGTGAGGCGATAACGCGGACGATCACCTTGGCAGGCGATGGTGTGATGGCCTCACAGTTGCCTGATGTCGTATTGACAGACGATGATAAGTTCAGTGTATATCCTGACAAGCCTCAGTTGGAAGACCGTGTTGTTTCAAGCATTATTGTGGGCAGTCGAACACAAACGTTTGCGATCGTGCCAAAGTCGTCTGGGAATGTAACCTTACCTGAAGTGCGCATTCCGTGGTGGAATGTGACAACACGCAAAATGGAAGAAGCGGTCTTGCCTGAAAAAACTATCGACATTTTACCTGCTTTGCCAGGGGCGGGGTTAACGGTGCCAACCTTGCCGCGCTCGGATGATGTTGTTTCGCCTGTGAATGCAGCGGTCGTGCAAATACCGAAAGCAAACATCTGGTTTTATGTGGCTTGTGTTATCGGGATGCTCTGGATGATAACGCTTGCTTTGTGGGCGTTTGTTTCATGCCGAAATATGCGATTAGCTGGCAGTGTGCGTCGGGAAAAAAAGAGTTACGCTAAAGCGACACTTAAAAAATCAGTATCAGCTATAAAAAAGGCGTGTCAGCAAAATGATCCTGTTGGTGCAAAGTCTGCTGTGATTGCATGGGCTAACGTGTTTTGGCCCGAAAAAAAACCTCAAGGCTTAGGCGGTGTTGCAGCCTTACTTTCCTGCCAAGTGTTTTCAGATCAAGTAGATGTGTTGGATAGTATTTTGTATAAAGGTGCGGATCAAGACTGGAAAGGTAAAGATTTTTGGGCGGCGTTTCAGTCAGCGTTGAAACAACATGCTTTAACGGATGATGAAAGTTCAGAGGGCTTGCCGGAGTTGTATTCTTAGGTGGTATAGCCGAGCTAGCGCTTTATTTGTGTTGTTTTATTTTGCCCTCACCCTAACCCTCTCCCGCTTGCGGGAGAGGATTGAGGTGAGGGTGTGATGAAAAACCCATTCGAAGAATGGGTTCCAAAACATCATCCGTTTCTCCGAAAACATATTCACCGTTTCCTAGCAAAGCGAGCGTGTGATCACACAGTGTTTTAACAATATTCATATCGTGAGTGGTCATGATGATGCTGGCATTATTTTCTTTCGCCAGACGAACGCAATGTTGATTGATCGCTTGCTGGTGGATTAAGTCTAAATGATTCATTGGCTCATCAAGCAAATAAATATTCGGTGTTTGCGTCAGCACAGTTGCGAGTGCGCAGCGCCTTTTTTCGCCGCCTGATAAGGTGTTGACAAAGCGATTTTTTAATGCGGTAAGCTCTGTAATCTCTAGTGCTTTACGAATGATATGCGCGTCATCACTGTTTTTCTCTTTTCGGTAAGGATGCCGCCCGGCGCTCACGACCGCACTGACACGTATAGGAAAAGAAAAATCATTATCCTGCAATAACAGTCCAACTTGTTGCGCCAGTGCAATAGGTGGAGTCGTCGTTAGGGGCTTATTTTGTAGGGTAATTCTGCCAGAGTTGGGTTTAATAA
>DKOI01000105.1 GCA_002469885.1 Legionellales bacterium UBA7366
ATTGAACTTTTGATCTGTGCCACCCAACTCAACATCAGCCCTCATCTCAACAGAGTCATACCCCTGCAACAACGGATACAAAAACTCATGAATCGCAATCGGCTGATTGCCCGTATAACGTTTATGGAAATCATCTCGCTCCAACATACGCGCCACAGTGTGCAATGATGCTAACTTTATAAGATCGGCCGCGGACTTATGCTTCATCCAGTCCGAGTTGAACAACACCTCAGTCTTCTTGGGATCCAATATTTTAAACACCTGCTCCTTATACGTTGCCGCATTTCGCTCAACATCTTCCTGAGTTAGCGGCTGCCTCGTCACATTCTTTCCTGTTGGATCACCGATCATGCCTGTGAAATCGCCAATCAAAAACAAAATATCATGGCCTAAGTCTTGAAGCTGGCGCATTTTGTTGATCAAGACGGTATGACCTAAGTGCAAATCAGGCGCAGTAGGGTCAAACCCAGCCTTTACCCTCAACGGTTTCCCAGAAGCCAGGCGCTCCTTTAAGGAATCCAAACCAATAACTTCCTCAACGCCACGCTCGATTGTGTCCAAAATCTCTTTCACTCTTCTACTCCACTGTGTTTGCTATATAAGGAGCAGGATACGATAATGGTTTTTTAAATGCTAGGATGCCGCTCATGAAATACATTGGCCTCATGTCAGGAACAAGCCTAGATGGCATCGATGCAGCCCTGGTCGACTTTAGCAAACCCCAACCCAAGCTTTTAGACACCTACGCAAAACCCTTCCCTGCAGACATTAAAGCGCGATTAGCAGAATTCCATAAACCTGGATTTGACGAGATCACTCGCCTGGGTGAGCTAGATCACTTGCTGGGCAATAACTTCGCGGAAGCGACATTGCAACTCATGAATAAAAGCAAGATTAGCGCAAAAGATATCCAAGCCATTGGAAGTCATGGGCAAACCATTCGACATCACCCCCATGGCAACCATCAATTCACCCTCCAAATTGCTGACCCCAACATTATTGCGGCAACGACACGCATCACCACCGTTGCTGATTTTCGCAGGCGCGACATGGCCGTCAACGGACAAGGCGCCCCACTTGCCCCTGCATTTCATCACTCTATCTTTGCCCACGAATCAAAATCACGCGCCATCGTCAACATTGGCGGCATCGCTAACGTCACGCTCTTAATACCTGGCAAGCCTGTTGTCGGATTCGACACAGGGCCAGGCAACTGCTTAATGGATGCTTGGTGTGAAAAACATACCGGAAAACCATTTGATGAAAGCGGCGAGTGGGCAAGCACCGGAAAAACGAGTGGAGCTTTATTCGAGAGCACATTAAGCGATCCCTATTTTTCTCGCGAACACCCCAAAAGCACAGGCAGAGAACACTTTAACCTGGAATGGCTAAAAAGCAGCGCCTCACCAGAGGATACGCAAGCAACGCTGTTGGCACTCACTGCAAAAACAATCATCGACGCAATTCACCCCCACATGACAACAGGCGATATCATCGTGTGTGGCGGCGGCGCGCACAACACTGCGCTCTTAAAATTACTGCAAACTCAAACACGATGCACCGTGTCAACAACGCAGGACCACGGACTGAACCCAGACTGGATTGAAGCCATCGCATTTGCATGGTTTGCAAAACTCACCCTTGAACAAAAACCCGGAAACCTTCCCAGTGTCACGGGCGCCGCAAGACCTGTCATCTTGGGCGGTGTTTATTTTGCATTATGAAACTCAAACCTTTTTTCAAGCCCGACACTTTCCTGCAAAGCTGCCAACTTGTTTTTTGATGATATTGTTCTTGGGTGCTCTTCCCCACAGTGTGCTCGACGAATCTCCAGAGATGCCTCACAGGCTTTTATCGCATCAACAGGGTCATCCAAACGATTATGGCAAGAACTTAAATTATAATAATAAGCGCCCAATAAATCCGGGCAAAGCTTGCTTTCTTCCGCCAAAGAAACGGCACTTGAAAAATGGGTTTTCGCTTGTTCAAACTTCTCTTCTTTAAACAAAGCCAATCCAGTTTTTGCCTGCTTAACGGCACTACTTATACCTCGCATTTGTGCCAACTTTAACTTGATTTTCTCTATCTTTGGCGTATCTGTTTGTAAACTCAACGAAGTTTCGTAATGTTTTTTTGCCAAAGAAAGATTACCTAATTTTAATTGGCACGACCCCATGTTATAAACGCAGGTCGCTTTTTCTTTATCGGACTTAAGCTGAGGCAAGACTGCATTATACGCTGCATAAGCTTGCTTATATTCACCACCCTCATACACCACTTTTGCCACATTGAGCTGGGCGGATAATGATGTTGGATTTTTCAAAAACGCTAAGCCCTCAAAAAGTTCAGGTTGAATTTTTTGATTGGCATAGGATGATAACTCATCAGATACAACACCCGCCGCACTAGCCAACTCAGCTTTAACCTCCTGTGTGAAACCTCCATGCTGAAGGTAAGAATATTTGGCCAACAATTTCAATGTACTCACAGGAATCAACTCTTCATCAGCAAATTTTTTAACATGGGTTAACTGCCGCTTAACCGTATGTAATAAAAGAAGCGGCACATTAACGCCCCGCCTAAGAAACATCTCACAATCGCGATCGTTAATCGATTGAAAAGGAAGAAAATGGGCAGTCGACTGACATACATAGCGCATAGCCGAACTTTCCTTAGCAAGCTGCTCTCTATAGTAATCAATCATATTATGGGTGAATAAGTAAGAAAATACCTTTTCTAATCCGGGCAGAAATTCAGCTCGAATGATCGCTTCTTGCTGAGCTGAAAGCGTTGTTGATTGAGGGTATTGTTTCGTCTGCTTTGCATCACACGGTATCGCATAAACACCTCTCAAACTATCAGGCATGCTATTAATGTGCTGGTTAGTATACGACGAGGTGATTCGCTCATCCCAATCAAACAACTTCGAGGACATTGGCTTCATTGCCAACTTGTTATACCCGCCCACAAACTTGACATCTATGCGATCTGTTGACGCGTCATAATTCGCAGCAACAACAAACCTTACGGCACTGCTAAACTCTTCACCCCCCACCTTAACAGGTGCCGCAACAACAAACTTTTGAATAACGCAGCACGGAATACCCGTTTTAGAAATCTCATCTCTTAATTCATGCAACTTACCTAAGTCCTTAGGTCTTTTTGAAAAATATTTAGGGAGTAGTGTCTCACTGCCTGAACTGGCTAAATAGACCAGCGTTTCTTTAAGACTTTTCTTAGGCAACACAACTACACCTATAGCACGCACACCATCTGTCGGTTTTAAAATAACCCACTGGCCGTTAATTTTTTCTATGGCTTCAGTACTTGCCTCTAAATGCTCTAAATGGATAACTGTCGAATGCTTTACAAGCTCAGGCGCAATCTTACCAAAAAGATCGTAAACAAACGCTTTATTGAGCGGCAAGCGAGCCGAATCGCTATATCCATTCAACACCGCTAGATTCGCAGCTTTTATTTGCGCAAGACCAGCTACGTGATGCGGATTTGTTTCTCGACTCAAAGCCGAAGAATCAATCACAACCAACCCCGGTGACAAGGCTTTTGAATCGCTCAGTAAGCCCGATAACGATTGCATTTTAATTTCTGGGTGCTTCTCAAGCAAATCATCTGGCAATATCATCTTTTGTAATGGCGTGAACGAATAAGGACTACTACGCGGCTCTGGAAACATCTTCTGAAATAACATCGCTTTAAGAGAGGGGTTTGGTGTTATTAAGTGAATGGTTTTATGCCAGCCAAGCATTGTTTCGATAATCCGCTCTTCCATCGATTGCTTATACACTTTCTTATAACCCGTATAACCCACACCACCCCAACCTGGGCCACCCTCACAGAGTATAGATTCCTTCCGCCCGATAATAGCATCGAAATTAAGCACTAACGTTTGTGACTGCATTGATAAACCCTCTTTTTTTATTACCCTCATTTTACGGGGCGAAGACCTTGGAAGTAAAATATTTTATTAACGCATGGCGCGTGTTATCATATTTATACACATCAATCGCGCTTAAAGGGAAAATATGAAACACAAATCGTTACTCGCATTCGCTCTGACTTTCATCATCACCACAAGCTTGGGTAACACCTTACCCTTACCAGACTCACTCACCGCACTAAACTCAACAACGGGGCAACACACCCTGATTGACAGTCATTATAAACTAGACTACTGGCCGCTTAGCCAATACTTTGTCACAGAACACGGCTTAACGTATTGCGCACCCGCGAGCATAGCGATGGTGTTAAACAGCATGAACATCGAACCTCCACTCACACCCGAACATGCGCCCTACGCCATGTTCACGCAAAACAATCTTTTTAACTCGCACGCTATCGTCGATATCATCACCCCTACAAAAATCAAACATCAAGGGTTGACGCTCGATCAAGCGGCTACTATTTTAAAAGCCTTCAACCTTAAAGTCACCACAGTGCATGCAGACGAAGCAAACATTAAAAACTTTACTGACGAATTAAAAACAGCACTGAAGAAAAAACACAGCTTTGTTATCGTTAACTTTTCCCGCAAAGGCATCAAACAAAAAGGTGGAGGGCACTTCTCCCCTATAGCTGCTTACAACGACACAACCCAACAAGCGCTCATCTTAGATGTTGCCAGATACAAATACCCACCTGCCTGGGTCGACACAGAAACACTGCTTGGCGCTATGCAAACAACTGATAGCACGAGTGAACTATCACGCGGCTATCTAATCATCACAAAGAAGAACACAATGAATGATGTATAAACGATACCCCTCTATCAACGCTTAAGTATAAATGATATATTAGCCTCCTAAATAATAATAAATTAGGGGGCCTCATGACAATCTCTGGAAAAAAGAAGCACGCAACTCAAAAATCAAATGCCACACTGTTTTCAAGCAAACCTCTTGAAACCGTAATATTTATCCCTACAGTTGACGAATTATGCCTAGCATTAAAACAAAAAAACGTTATCGCAAACATTACACCGGGTATTTTTGGCAGCGAAGCGTTTGTTATCTCTTTAGACCGTAACGCGACAAAACATGACATCAAAGACACTCGAGAACTGCTGAGCAAAACGTTATTTAAAGGCATTAAAAATATTAAATTCGCCGAAAGCAAACCATCTAGCACTATCAGCTTAAACAAAGAGGGCTATGATCAATTTATGGAAAACTTCGAAACATTGCAACAAGAACGACGAATGAGCATGGAAGCAATGCGCTAATCCGCTTTTTCTTCTTTTGCTTCTTCAAACGATAAAATATCACCTGGCTGGCAATCTAAATATTCACAGATTGCCTCCAAGGTAGAAAAACGCATCGCTTTAGCTTTGCCTGTTTTGAGTATCGATAAGTTCTGCTCGGTAATACCAATTGCACCGGCGAGCTCTTTCGAACGCACCTTTCGCGTTGCCATCATTACATCTAAATTTACCACTACAGGCATCGTTACTCCTAAATTGTTAAGCTATGCTCTTCACTCAACTTACACGCTTCTGCCATAATCCCAGACACCAATAACACAATCACCGCCGTCAACATCATCGCACCATTCACGCCACTAAATGTTAGCTCAATATAACGATGCCCTGGCGGGTTATCCCACGTCATCGCTACCGCCATCAAACCATCAAACAATGTATCAACAATTTCATAGGCTAATAACAAATAACCAATACGCTTAATCACATTAACCACAATCAATGAAAAAATTTCACCTGCACGGAAAAAATGGAACAGTTTTGACAACGTATAAAAAAGATAAACTAGCAACGCGACAGGCAACGCACTAATCAGAAAACCAATACAACGATCCTCAAATGACAGTGGATGCAAAATAAGAATGCTCGGAGGAATAAAATTAATGCCAACATCTGCACCAACAGACTGAGCGCCCCCACCCGACACACCCGGGATGCCAAACCAAAATAAGACAAGCAATACAGGCATGACCAGCATAACCCCATACGAAAGCAACTGTAATAATCGTGATGTTTTTTGTATATTCATTTTTTCTCCTCTTTTACTGTAGCGCGCCAGACACTAGGGATAAAAGCGCCTGGCGCCCGACAACCTACACTTTGTAGGACTGCACATACCCTGAGTCTTTAGAACACGTCAGCGACCCATGGCCATCCGGCCCTTGGGTCACTGTAAAAAACAACTTACCTGATGTCGTCAACGTTGTCGTCGCCACTGAACATGTATCCATGCGTGGTGGAAATGCTCTAACGTCTTCTGGAATATCATGCCCGTTCACCGTGAGCGGCACAAGCCCTGCAAGCTTATAACCCTGCATATCGAACCCGACTGCCTGACTATCGCGCAACACAATATGCTGTATATCACCATAATAGATCGGTTCGCCTGGATTTGACCTCGCAATGCGAAAATCCACCGTCAAAGGCGCATGCTGCGCTGACATATTCAATAATTCAATCTGATTGGCGCTAGCAATGGTTCCAACGCCCATTAATGCGCCCAATAAGGCGAGTTTCTTTATTAACATAATTACTGTCTCCTGTTTTTTTATCTGGAATGAAAAAGATTTATTCACCCAATGTAGCTGTGCCGCCTCGTTAGTGTGGGTCGCATCCCCCACACTAACGAGCGCACTAACTAAGGCAAGCTTCCTTGTTGACAGAACGTCTACTGCCTAATGAGTGTCAGTTAGGAGTATAAGTGAATTATTATCGTAAAACAATAACTTTTTGCTTTAATTCATTAATTAATTACTGCTCAGCATTAACGCAACCAGAACGGTCGCACGAATACCAATAGAATTGCTAGGTTGAAAATGACGACCCACAGCCACAACTCGTTTTTGCATTCGGGTTTCGGATAATGAACTGTGCACCCTGCACGTCTTCAGAATAATCCACCTCAGCGCCGACCAAATATTGCAAGCTCATTGAGTCAATTAAAAACTGGACCGTACCGCCGCTTTCCCCGCCTTCGTCAGTAGCTGCCTCCATAACCACTTCACGCTTAATAACAGTATCATCCTCATTTACCTCTTCATCGAAGGTAAAGCCGTATTGCATACCTGAACAACCACCCCCTGTGACAAAGATGCGTAAATTGAGCTGAAGATTTTCTTCCTCACACATTAACTCCCACACTTTACGTGCAGCTGAATCCGTGACTTTAATCGGTTGTGGCACATGAACCTTGGCTGTCATACTGTTCTCCATATATGGGCAATAATTATCATTTATTTACATTATAACGTCAATGACCTTATAATCCCCTCCAAATTAGAGAGGGTTCTTATGCATTGGCTAAAAGCATTTCACGTTATATCAATGGTTTGCTGGTTTGCCGGACTTTTTTACCTGCCCAGACTTTTCGTTTATCACGCCATGAGTGACGACAAAACAAGCCAGGATCGCTTTAAGATCATGGAATGGAAGCTGTACTACTACATTTCAACCCCCAGCATGCTCTTAACCGCTTTGTTTGGATTTATCATGATCCATTCAAATTACGACTATTATGCCCACCTCAATTGGCTACACGTTAAGCTCACTTTCGTGCTTTTTTTGGGATTTTATCATATTTATTGCGGAAAATGCCTACATGATTTCAAGCAAGACCGGAACACGCACAACAATAGATTCTATCGCATTCTGAATGAAGTACCGGTCTTATTCCTCGTCGCAATCGTGCTACTCACCTTCGTGAAGCCGTTTTAACGACGACTGTGCTATACAGCCACCATTTCAAAGTCATCTTTAGTCGCGCCACAGTCAGGACAACACCAGTTAGGCGGCACATCATCCCAAAGCGTACCCGCCTCAATGCCGTCCTCTGGCCAACCAACGGCTTCGTCATACATATAACCGCACAGTAAGCACATATATTTTTTATATTCCATGGTTCGCCTCGATATGTTATAAAGCCCATATCGTAACAAACTTTGATAAAGAGTCAAAATATAAAAGGCAAACTATGACGCAATCCGCTGAATTATATGCGAGAGCTATCAACATTATTCCTGGCGGGGTGAATTCACCCGTGCGCGCTTTTGGTGGCGTTGGTGGCAACCCCCTTTTCTTCAAAGGCGGGGAAGGCGCCTATCTTACAGATGTCGATCATAAGCGCTATATCGATTACGTCGGCTCATGGGGCCCGCTTATTCTAGGGCACGCACACCCAAGCGTAGTGACGGCTGTAAAAAATGCCGCTGAAAATGGTTTGAGCTTTGGTGCTTCAACTGAAATTGAAATCAAGATCGCCAAAAAAATATCAACGCTCATGCCCTCTATAGAAAAAATTCGCATGGTCAACTCAGGCACCGAAGCGTGCATGAGCGCCATCCGCTTAGCCCGAGGCTACACCAAACGCAATAAAATCATTAAATTTATTGGCTGCTATCACGGTCATACAGATTCTTTACTCGTTCAAGCTGGCTCAGGTGGCGCAACGTTTAACGTGCCCAACTCAGCAGGCGTGCCGCAGAGCTTCACTGAACACACCTTACTCGCGGATTTTAATGATTTAAGCCAAGTGGCAAAACTCTATGAAGAACACGGCAAAGATATTGCTGCAATCATTGTAGAACCTGTTGCCGGCAACATGGGGTTAGTCGAACCTGCGCCTGAGTTCTTACAAGGCCTACGCGACTTCTGCACACACAACGGCAGCGTGTTAATCTTCGATGAAGTGATGACGGGTTTTCGAGTCGCCCTAGGTGGCGCGCAAGAGCGCTACGGCATTACACCGGACTTAACCACACTGGCCAAAGTCATCGGTGGCGGCATGCCCGTCGGCGCCTTCGGTGGTCGTGCAAACATCATGAACCACCTCGCACCTGACGGTGATGTCTATCAGGCCGGCACACTCTCCGGCAACCCCGTCGCCATGGCGGCAGGGCTTGCTCAACTTAATCTTATTTCGGAAGAAGGCTACTTCGAACGCCTAGAAACATCGACAACCATACTCGCTGAAGCAATCAAAGATCTCGCGGCTGAGTCCAACATACCATTACAGGTTCCTCACGTTGGCAGCATGTTCTGTTTGTTCTTCACAGAAAATCAAGATATACGTAATTTCGACGACGTGAAAGCCTGTGATGAAAAACGCTTTCAAGCATTTTTTCACGCACTATTATCTGAAGGCGTCTACATTGCACCTTCGGCTTTTGAATCTGCGTTCATGTCATCAGCCCACGGGCCCTTTGAAATTGAACAAACCTTAATTAGCATGGAACGCGCTTTTAAGTCACTCTAACTAAACCGCCATAACGGGAACACACAATGAGCAAATTTGACATTTATAGCCTCGGTAATGCATTAGTTGACTTGGAATTTGAAGTCACCGAAGCACAACTTTCAACCCTTAAGGTTGGAAAAAGCCTAATGACATTAATCGACGAGGAGCGTCATCACCAACTTATCGACGACCTAGACGGTTTCAAACACGCCAAAGCGTGCGGTGGCTCTGGCGCAAACTCAATTGCTGCCGCTCAAGTCCTCGGCGCAACCACGTACTTTACGTGCCGTGTCGGAAACGATATTACCGGTAACTTTTTCTACGAAGACTTCCACTCAAAAGGCGTTGAAACCAATTTAAAAGCTGAAGGCCGCCCTGACGCCATCACAGGGAAATGCATTGTCATGCTCACACCCGATGCCGAACGCTCTATGTGCACTTTCTTGGGCATCGCTGATCAATACACCGACGAAGACATCGACCAAGACGCACTCCTTAACTCAAAATTTCTTTACGCTGAAGGTTATGCGTCAACGTCAGAACCGTCACGCAAGGCAGTTGTAAAAGCATTGAAAATTGCGCGTAACAATAACATCAAAACATCCCTCTCACTTTCTGATCCAAATATCGTCATGCATTTTCGCGAAGAATTGCTTGAAATGATGAACGGTAAAGTCGACATTATTTTCAGCAACCGCGATGAAGCGCTACTCTTCTGTCAAACCGATGATATCGATGAAGCGCTCGAAACGATGAAACAATACGCAAACACTTTTGCAGTAACGCTGGGTAAAAACGGCTCTGTTGCTTACGATGGAAAAGAAATGCATTACTCTCATCGCTATAAAACAACTCCTATTTCAACGCTAGGTGCAGGCGACACGTTTGCTGGCGCATTCCTCTACGCTCTCTCAAAAGGGCAATCGTACAAAGAGGCAAATGAAATCGCAAACGTTGCAGGTGGCGTAATCGTCTCTAAATTTGGGCCTCGCATCAACGAAGAAGATGCCGCGCTAATCTTGTCAACAGCAAAAGAAAGACAAGAAACACAAGCCACATAAAATCTTAATACGTGACGTGCGTACTCATGGAAGACAGTACGCCGTCACCGCTTCGATCTTACGATTCACCAAAACCTCATCAAACCTCAATGCAACACCGTCCTGCAAATAAGGAAAGGCAAAATACATCGTAACATCCCCAGCGGGGTACCATCGCTTCATCGATTGAGAATTCAAAAAGTCGGCTTTATCAGACCACTCTACCGTCGTCCAAGCTCCTTCTGGTTGATACGCCTTAATTTCAATACCTAAGTCTTTTGCTTGTTCGCAGAGAATTTTATCGCTCGACTCAATATCAACATTAACTTGCGCAAGCGACGAAGCCTCATTCAACCGTGTTTGCGAGGAATTGACATGCCACGAAGGGTAATCAGCTAACTGTGGGTGTGTCGGTATGTTGATCGCCTTATATTTTCCAAAGTTAGCAAACGATGCAAAATATAGGTTTGGCAGATTATAGTGCTGAACCTGCGTAAAACACATCAGCGCCAATGTCGCCAATACGCCATGTTGTAATTTAATATTTCGCCGAGAAAACAGAACCGCCGTGGTAAAAATTAATGTGTAAGGAACCCAGGTATATCGATTACCGTGATTTAACATCGACATCGGGTTTGAACGTGTGATCATAAACGCAGACGCCAACAAAAACAACGCGCACAAGACCAACATGATGGGCGTCAGCTTTTCAACGCTTGAACGCCACCCCCCCTTGAAATGTTCAAACATAGCGATGCAAACCAAAGTCCAAAACAAGCACCCCAAATAAAAACTGGGTATCGACGCAGGTGAAATTAAAACAACATAAAGTAAGGTATTCCACCAATGCCAAAAGTTTAAATCCAACCCTAAGCCGCTCGCCCTACCAGAATGAAGTAACCCTATAATCTGAACAAGCCCGCAACTAAATATGATTCCGTAAGCCCAAGCATTCACCCTAAGGTCCTTCAACACGCAGGCTCTCAGCATCAAGGCTGGTGAGAGTATCATCGAAAATGGACCCGTCAAACTCAAAACAAACAAAACAACAACCTTCGTCACAGAAATTCTAACCGTTTCATCCGCCGTTGCAATAAGAACCGCAAAGGCAGCGCCCAACATCCACTGGCTGTTGGTAATACAAAAGAAAACGACAGGGGACACAGGCTGCAAAGAGACCAACACTAAAAGCGACAACAATGGATATTTCGACACCCCACAAACCGACAGGCGCTGAATCAATACACTAAATAAAAACAAATAGGCGAATAGCCAACCAGAAAATAAAATATAACCGCTCAGCTCCAACTCGAAACACCCAGCCACAGCTGAAATAATTCGGGAGTAAAAATGAAAATATCCCATGTAAGGGTGCCATATGGCCGACAACCCCAGTGATTGGTTTTGATTTATAAAAATTACGCCGTCTTCGGCGCGTAGAAAATTACCGTGAAGCAGATCCAAGGACCCAACCCGAAACCATAAAAAAGCGACTGAAAAGCAAAGAAACATCAACGCTAATACAGGACTTAATGATTTTGCAACATCCTTGTTTCCATTCATTTAACAACTCCCAGCACGCAAACTGAATTTATAACCTATGCCACCAATTTCAGCAGGCGTGCCGTGCCGGGACGGAAGTTATTTGCAATATTTTTTTAACGCAAATAAGAAGAAGACGGCTGCGAACAAATACAGCGGCAATACTCCCAGTGCTAACTGATAACTGCTTACACTAAAATAATGCGCGCCATTGACAATCTCACCTGCCCAGAGTGAGTCCAGCACCTTACCCACCAAAGGCTCAGTACAAGCGCCTACGAGCGCATCGCCCGTATTAATTAATCCTACAACCGATGCGGCCAATACTATTTTATTCAAATCACGACCTAAAGCAAATGCCAACATAAATGCGCCTGTGCCAAAGCCAAACGTAAACAAACATACCGCCAGCAACATAGGCGGCATAGGGCAGTAAATTGCGAAACATAACATGACCAATGATACAACCAAACCCACCATCATCACTTCAAAACGCTTAGATAAACGATCGGACAACAATCCTAATAAAGGGCTGCCAATAGCCAAACCCAAAAAGATCGTTGAGATTAACGAGGCTGAACCTTCACGACTCAAACCATAGGCTTCTTGCAAAAACGGGTTCCCCCATAAACCGCCAAAAACAGCTACGGGTGAAAACGCCAGCCCACTGTAAAACATGAGGTACCAGTTGTATTTCAACTTTAATATTTCAGCAAAGTCACGCAACTTTAATGCATCCGACTTCTCCCCCGCCTTAGTCATTTGCTTTGGATTTTCATCACGCACAAACACATAAAACAAAAATGCCAGCAAAAAACCAAACAACCCACAATAAAACAAACTTGAACGCCAGCCGAACCCTGATACTAAAAAGGATAAAGGCACTTGCGCGGCCAAAGAACCAATCATTGCCGCACTGGCCAACAAACCGCCGACAAACGCGAATTGAGATGGACGGAACCAAATAGCAGCAAACTTCATATAACTGACCGTTGCAAAGGCAACGCCCACACCCACCAGAGCGCGAGAAAGCAGCACATCCGTCAACGTATTTGAATATGAAAAGACAAGCGCTCCCACCGCACAGATAGCGATTGAACAAGCTGTTAACGCACGAGGACTGAACTTATCCAGCATCGGCCCCACAAATAACTGAGTGACCAAGTACGCATAGAAAAAAGTTGCCGCTAAGTTCCCGAGGCCCACGCCGGTTAATCCAAAATCAGCCATTAACTCAGTGGTCATGACACTGGGGGAAACTTGCAATAAATATTTATAAAAAAGAAAGAAAGCACAAAGCGAAATCACCACCCAAGGGTAGGAGCGCATTGAAGCCAGGGGAACTGCCGCGGTGTTTGATCGTCGATTATCAAATAGTTTATTCACTAAGGTTTTCATTTAATCTATCTCTTTTGTGTCTTGGAAAATTATCGTTGTTATTGCGGTGAGTGTGTTCCCTGCCCCAGCGCCGCAAAGCGCACTAAGACAGGTTAATCACTCGAATGACACGAGAGACGACGACAGAAGCAATAATCACAGCAGATTCCACCTGGTGGGCGTGAACGCTTTTATGTATGATTGCTCTTTTCATTGAATTACACCAAACCTGTTAGAGTCACCACGATAGCGCTTTCTGGTTAAAATGTCAACAGCGCATTCTTCTAATTTTCAAGGGGTTAGCCTCTTTTAAGGTGTGAAACCGGAATTCTGACTTCACCACTAGCATCAACGCCACTCACAAGATCTGCTCCCCAAGCATGGGCATAAGTCACCTCAAACGTGGCTGGCAATACGCCTTCCTCACGAAAGACTTCATAAGCCTCCTTAACTCGCTGAATTTGGGACTGCGTAGTCAAACCACGGTAGCGGTCTTTCAACACATTCATCGCACCTTGTGCTTTTAAGTCGCGACATAAGTGTTCTAAGGTTTGGTAGGTTAAGGTGATGCGTTCAACATCAAGCACAGGGTCTTTAAAGCCCGCTTTCAACATCATATCGCCAATATCGTGTAAGTCGTAAAATGCGTGTGTGCGCAAATGATCGTCCACTTGTGCCCAGCTACTACGTAGCTCAATTAAACTGTCAGGCCCCAGCGTTGTAAACATCAACAAACCATCTGGCTTTAACACTCGAGACCACTCTTTAAAAACACGCGGTAAATCATTCAAATAAGGTAAGGTGAAATTTGCGAAGATCATATCAACGCTGTTGGCCGCCATGGGCAAATTTTCACCATCGGCGCAAAGTTTCAACCCAGGAAAGGTGTTGCACTCTAGAATCTCGGGCACGCAATCTAAGGCAATAATCTCTGCTTGCTTAAACCGCTCTTGAAGCAAAGGCAACGCAAAGCCGGTGCCACTGCCAATGTCTAAGATGAGTGCGGGATCGAATTTAATGTAACTCAACCTTTCCATGCTGCGACGGTTGATTTCTTGTGGTAAAATAGACGCCTTATCGTATGTTTTAGCTGCTCGAGAAAACCCTCGACTGATTGCCTGCCTGTCTAATTGAAAATCCTGCATAACCACTATCGCTTTGCTCATTATTTCCCGGAAGTTTGATTTATAACTAACCAAAAGTCAAGATTGAAATGAAATTATTAAAACACATAAAAAAACACGCACTGCCATGGCTACTGCCGCGCGCATGCCTTATCTGCAATAAAACACTCGTCGGTGCGAGCTCTTTATGCTCTGAATGCGACAAGACATTACCCTTCATTGAGTGCGCCTGCATTCAATGCGCAATCCCCTTAAAAGGCGGAACGAAGCTAACCTGCGGGAAATGCCAAATAACGCCACCACCTCATGATAAACTGTTTGCCCTATTTCATTACACCCACCCTATCAACAAGTGGATCCATCAATTTAAATTTTATCAAAATTTTTCGTACGCAAAATTATTCAGTGCACACATGATTCACGCCATTGAATCACAGTGGTATTATAATAAAGCGTTACCCGATATACTAATCCCTACACCTCTAGCAAGATCGCGCCTCTGGACACGGGGCTTTAATCAATCAATAGAACTAGCAAGACCCATTGCACAGCACTTTCAAAGCATTGAGTTAGACTTTACAAATGCCCAACGAATTAAAAGAACAAAACCTCAAAGTTCACTACACTCAAATGAACGTCACAAAAATATCCATAACGCATTTAACATAAAATTTAATCTCAACAATGCGCACATTGCCATCATTGATGACGTGGTCACAACAGGAGAAACTGTGGCAGAATTGAGTCGGGCGTGTCGCAAGAACGGCGCCCGACAGATCGATGTGTGGTGTATCGCCAGAACGAGCTTACACCTATAAGAAAAACCTTACGCAATCATGCTACGCAACATCCACGCTGCTTTCTCGTGCACTTCAATGCGCACTGTCAGCAAATCTAATGTGGCCTCATCACTGGCTTCTTCCACTGCTGGATATAAAGAACGCGCCAAACGAATAACGGCTTCTTGCCCCAACACGAGCTGCTCAACCATTTCTTTAGCGCCCGGCTGACCCACCTCTTCTTTGATCGACATCAACTCACTGAACGCAACATAACTCCCCGGTGCAGGCGACCCTAGCGCGCGAATACGTTCAGCAATCGTATCAACTGCTGCTGCAAGTTCCGTATAATGTTCTTCGAACATCGTATGCAAAGAATGGAACATTGGGCCTGTCACATTCCAATGAAAATTCTGTGTTTTCAAATAGAGCGTGTAAGTGTCAGCCAATAACTTTGATAGGCCTTCAACAATTTCTTTGCGGCTCTCTTCTGGGATGCCAATATCAATCTTCATTCTCTTTCTCCTACTTAAAGATTTTACTCACCTTCATTCTAACATACCCCTCTATACTCCACTAATAGATATAAGCAACCAGACCCATTGTGTTATTTTATATCACTGATTAACTTGATCTTTTAAACGGCATCGTACGCGCAGGGTCTTGAGACGCACCCCTCGCAGATGAACTAAGCATAGCACTGACAGCTTCCGGTGTTAAAACATCTTGCCCCATGCCTTCTGGCAATGTGATCCCAGATATATCCAAAGTCGGTTCTTCACCATCAGAAAGAGAAACCGGCTCAGGAGTTGACTCTGAAACATCGCTAGAGGTTAACAGCGGTGGAGTAACCTCAGAAGACACAACACTCGTGGTATGCTCACGCGTCCAAGGACGTGCCGAAAAAGATAGCTTTCCCTCACTTTTCACAAGTGGAGCTATAGACTGCAAGCTATCCCGGGTTCTTCGAACAAAACCTGGTGAATAAGTGATATCTAGCTGGCGACTCGAGCGCCTTCTTTTCTCCGCCTCGAGCCCAGGCAACATACTCATACTGATGGAGCGATCAGCAAGCGGCTTATCTTCAATCGCCCTTTGTGAGCTATCAAGTGACTCCAAAGATTGATAACGCCCCGGTAGGCCGCTAGCAGGCGTACTGACTGGCGTGGAGAGCGGATTGAATCCGGCTGTCTCATAAATTGCCGTAATATCTAGCCTCCCGACAGAACACCCATCCTCGCTCATAGGACGCACAGTTACTGGCATGTCTCTAGAAACAATGCCTTCTTGAAAAGCGCTCCATACATCAAAAAAACCAACATTCAATCGGTTCAACTCAGCGCACTCTGGCTCAGTCAGCAAAAACCCCAACCTTCCCTTTGTTAGCTCAAGGAACTTTTGGCTCGAGACTATAGCTGTCACCTTCAACTTTCTTAAATTTAACAACATATCCTTCAAATCTGATCTCAGAGAAATGATACGTTGACGATCATAAGCATATCGTGTGAGAGATTCGAGAAAAGATGAAAGACGCGGGCCAAGCAAAAATTCATAGTATGACTGATGAAATTGCTTATACCGCGCCAACAAAAATTCATTACTCAATAACATTGGACTAAATTGTTCTCTGCCGGCTAATATTTTTTTACTCAAGGTATCAACATCAATTTTTTTTTCAGCGATGTTTTTATACCAATCTTTCACAACCACCAGAACACCCTCACTGAGGATGGAGCCTGACTCTATTAAGGCGCCCAAAAAAAGCAAAGCGTTTTTTTCAACTTGGAATCGCGTGAACTCATTCACCAATTCATTATGGAGTTGCTTAGTGCCGGGCCTCGGCGCAACCTGATTTCGATCCAACCATCCTACAAATTTTTTCTTAGGATCAGTGAGACAGACTAAACAACGCTCAGCCATATCAACTAGAAAAGCCAACTGAAAGGCATGCAAAGAAAAAACAACATTATCTCCTCGCTTGATAAGATCACTGCTTTTTAATTTTTTTATTTGCCCTACTAAAAAGAAAATTAAATAACCGAAACTATAGATATCTGCAGAACGATCAAAGACAGCAGACTCTGAATCAGGCCTAAAAGGCCCCAAGCCTTTTCGATAAGGTGCTTTAGCCTCAGGCGCCGACCATGCCGTTTTTCTTCTTGGCACTAGCGTTCTCTCTTTTATCGCTTGACCAGGATCAATCATGCGTAAGCCTAACCACTCACAGGGCGTGCTTTCATAATACTCACACACTAATTTGGCTACATCGTTAGGGAAATGGTTTTTAAGGTAAAGATCATATACGGCTGCGGAATGCAAATAGAAATGCTTAATCAAAAAATTCCCCGGATGCACATCGCCATGAACATAACCCAGTTTATGTACTCGCTCAATTTCCTTCACAACCTGAGCGAGCATTCGTAATAAAACATCATAATTATAGTTCATGATTTCAGGCTGCTTTCTCTCACTTAACCTGCGCGCTGTATGAATCAAATCTTCGCCACCATAGGTTTCAACAATAACCTCCTCTTCCAACCGTGAACCATCCCGGGAAAACACCCTCATCATCACCGTTGGCCACGGAAACATTCTTCGCATCAAATTAAATTTATTGAGAAAATCATTTTTAGCTAAACTATAAGAAGGAATTAATGCAACATACTCGTTATCGAGCAAGGCTTCTCCTTTTTGAAGGTTTTTGCATTCTTTGGGATATTGTTTTGCTTTTGTAATAAGTACGACTTTGTTTTCACCCCCACTACCTTGATCGCGGGCATATTTAAAAAGCGCTTTTTCTTTTCGGTAACTGGATTTTCTTTCTCCCACTGCGTCTTTGGATAAAGCTGTTTTTCGATGTTCATAAGCTATATCAAACTCCCCAACAAGAGCTGTGTCACTCGGAAAATATTCACACGTTATTTTAATATGATATTCAAATCCTTTATTTTCCATTTTGGCTTCATAAATATTATTTTTCTTATTTGGAATAAACTTAACCTTAGACCATCCTAGCCCTAAAGCTCTTTGCATTGCGCACTCCTTCTATATTATGATGCCACGAATATTTTTTAGCATATTTATACCACGTGCATTGTGAGGAATTCGTTCGAATCGAACACCTTCATTTTAACATACACTTAGGGACATGCAATCGTAAGACCACCATCTATTTATGGGAAAAAAATTCACGCATGAAATTGGAGACATTTCATGCAAAAAAAGGTAGAATATAAAAATGATGGATAAAAAGCGAGCGAAAAGATCAATTTTAGGACGAATTATACTACTATCAGTCACTTTGTGTTTAGTTGATATTAGCGTCGCTGGCCAGAAAAACAACAAAGACCCCTATGAAGGTTACAATCGTATCGCCTTTCGGTTTAATGACACCTTAGACACCTATGTATTGAAGCCTGTAGCCCAAGGATACAATACCATTATGCCATACCCGCTTCGTGAAGGCGTTAGTAATTTCTATCGCAATATTGATACCGTCCCAGTCATTCTAAACGATATATTGCAAGGCAACTTTTACCAAGCCACTTCCGATTCTTGGCGACTACTCATTAACACAACGGTTGGCGTGTTAGGCATATTCGATGTTGCATCACATATCGGGCTTGATCCTAACACTGAAGAAGACTTAGGCCTTACATTTGCACAATGGGGCTGGAAAAATTCAAATTATTTTGTTCTCCCATTTTTTGGGCCCAGCACTGTTAGAGATACCTTAGCTAAACCCATTGAATATCAGTTCATGACAATATATCCCTGGGTAACCAGCATGGAAGATGTGTGGTTACTCTACGGTGGTGGCGTCATCAATCAACGCGCGCAGCTTTTAAAGCTTGAAGCCGTTATGAAACAGGCCGCAATTGATAAGTATGTATTCCAACGTAACGCTTATTTACAGCATCGTGCATACTTGATTCAACGCAATCATGAGCTCGATGACCCCTACTTGCTAGATGATGAAGAAGACTTTCATGCCTATGATGATTTCGATGCCGACGAGCCGGCCCCCACTAACAATGGAAAAAAAGCTACAACAATAACACCAGCTACAAAGACCAAGGCAAGCTTCACCGAAACGCCGAAACATGGTACAATCGCTGCAGAAAATAAAGAATCACAAAAAAGTTAAAAACCCCATGTTAAACATCGCTTTATTTGAACCTGAGATTCCACCGAACACCGGCAACATTATCCGTTTATGCGCGAACGCAGGTTTCACCTTACACTTAATTCATCCCTTAGGATTTGAACTCACCGACAAACAATGCAGACGTGCGGGTTTAGATTATCGTGAATGGGTGAATGTGCAAGAACACGAAAAAATTGACAGCTTCTTAACCACCGTCGATTCTGAGCGTGTGTTTGCTTGCTCAACCAAAGGGACCGTCAATTACAATGAACCTGCATTTGAAGTGGGAGATAGCTTGTTATTCGGACCCGAAACGAGAGGATTACCGAAAACTGTTTTAGACAGCCTGCCTTCTAAGCACATTATCCGCATCCCCATGCTACCCGAAAGCCGAAGCCTCAACCTCTCAAACGCAACAGCCATTATTAGCTATGAAGCCTGGCGGCAACTGGGTTTCGCTATCCAGACCTAGGCCCTGAATGTCTTTTTGGACTCTGCGGTCTATGCCCCATTGTTTTATGATGCGCCGCCTCAACCGTATTTGATATCTTATCAATGTTTTCCTTGTTATCTTTCCTCGCAAAGAAACCAGGCCTGTCCTCTCGAGACGAGGCCGCAAACTTTCTAAGATCACCGGAAGTCACCTTGCCTTCTTTACGATTCTCTTTTGAAAAGTGCGCATTCTTGACAAGCGCGTACTCTGGACTGTTTAACGCTTTTCTAAAGGCACGACCTAACGAAGTTGCATCACCGGGCTCACGCACACTGCTTAACGCACCAAGGTTATGCTGCCTTAACAGTAAATGTGACGCTTGCAAAAACATTTCTCGATACATACTTTGACTTCGAGTATGCATAATGACATCACAACACTTAGCGAGCAGCTCTTGTCTCTCAGAATTTTTTTCAAGCGGTATCAATGACTGCAAAAGGCGCCAGGTCTGCTGTCGTAAAAGCGTTCTTTCAACAAGCTTATGCTTTAAATTTTGTGAAGGCGAATCGGATCGAAAGCCTCTTAACCAATCAAAGTTTTCTTTCCATTCAGCCTTCCTTTCCATAAGATGATCTTTTCTATAAAAGCCCACTACACGATCAGCTAACTGACCCAACTCTCTATCAGTCACCTTCAAATCCCTATCATTGAAAAAAACTCTCAGAAAATAAGCGTCTGTACCTGCCAAATTTCTATTTACATCAAGCAGGTGAGTTTTAATTTTTTCATCTCTAAAGACACCAGCAACTGGCACGCTTCCAATCGAAGCCTGCATTAACATGCTAAACAAAGCAGGCACTGCGTAACCCGCATCAAAACCCTGAGGAGAAAAATATTTTGGCTCTAACGCTATCCAGTGCTCCAGTATAATGTTACGTATTTGCACGTCCCGAATACCTGCGAACAACGTGCCAATCAAAGAGATCCGTTTATCCGGCATTAGCAAACCATACCGTTGTTGAAAAACATGAGCATGAAAAGCTATTGTTATTTCACGATACAGTTTATGCCTTTCATCTCGCTCTTTGGGCATCTCAAATTTTTTCTCGCCCGATAAGAAGGGTTCTCTGGATTTATAAATCTCTTTTCGCTCACTTCGCTCGGCATCTCGTTCTTTTGCGAGCTTCTCCTGCTCCTCTCTTTTCGCTTGCTCTGCTAATTTGCGGGCTTTTTCTTCGGCCGCTCTTTGCTCTGCTCGCCTGCGCTGCGCTTCCTCTTCTTGGCGCTGTCTCTGCTGCTCTTGTCGCTGCCTTTGCTCTCGTTGCGCCTGCGCCCGACGACGCGCCCTATCTTCCGAGGCTTTTTGCTCTGCTTAACGCGCCTGCTCTCTTTCTTCGGTCTGCACCCTGCCTTCAAGCGAAGCTATCGCCTCATCATAAGCACTATTAATTTCTTTTGTGCTGTTCTCAGCCCCCTTTATTGCATCGTCAGTTTTAAATTTATCTGGGTGAAAACTCAATAATAGCCATCTACGCGCGCGCTCGAGGTCTTTTTGAGTGGCGTTATCACCCAGTGAGAGTATTTGACAATTCGGGGCAAGATTCTTATTTGCTCGCTCAATATACGAATTCAATGTCTTATACATACAAAAGCCCCGCGCTTTTTTAGTATTCATTACATCTGATTATAGCACACCTCACAAGAAGAGATCATATACTGGACAGTCTAAGCTGTTGATTATACGCAAAAAAGAAAACTATTCCGCTTTAAGCTCACGGGAAAACAAGGCCTGAACAGCCTCTTGAATAGAGAGCTTACCCGCCAGTGCTTGGCAAACCATCTGAGTAATCGGCAAATCAACGTCATGCTGCTTACCTAATTTATCGATCAAACTCGCGGTAGTCGCGCCTTCAACCGCTTGACCAATATTCTTTTTAATCGCCTCAGGCTCTTCACCACGCCCTAAGGCCAAACCAAATCGACGATTGCGCGACTGATCATCCGTACACGTTAAAATAACGTCGCCCGTGCCAGCTAACCCTAAAAACGTTGATTGCTCCGCACCGCAGGCAACACCTAAACGTACCATCTCAGCAAGACCGCGTGTCATCAAGGCACTTCGTGCATTCGCTCCAAACCCTAAACCGTCTGAAATGCCGACAGCAATCGCCAAGACGTTTTTCATCGCACCGCCCAGGCAAACCCCCACCATGTCGTCACTTTGATAAGCGCGGAATTTTTCACCGCTAAAGCGACGCACAAGCTCTTCAACGTAGTCTTTTTGCGTTCCCGCAATCACAACCGCGGTGGGAAACCCTAAGGCCACTTCTTTTGCAAATGACGGACCTGACAAGACAGCCATCGGTCTGTCGCCTAATTCATTTTTAGCAACGTCTTGAAGAAAGTCGCCCTGGAGTGGATCCAATCCTTTTGAACCCCATAACAACCGATGATCATCACGCAAATAAGGCTTTAGTCTTTTCAACACATCACGAAATGCATGACTCGGCACCACAATAAAAATATCGCGATAAGCGGCTAAGCCGTTTTCTATTTGATTTGAGATTGAAAGCGTTTCTGGGAAAGAAACATCGGGTAAATAACGTTCGTTACAACGGGCTTCTTGCATGGCGACTAACGCATCGGGGTTATTCCCCCACAGTGAAACATTTTCACCAAGACGCGCTAAATGTATAGCCAGCGCCGTGCCAAAAGACCCGGCGCCAATTACAAAAAAACCCGATGTATTTGACATCAAAGGATCCTTACGACTTTTCAGTTGTATCCTTGTTCGCTTTTAAATGTTGTGCATATAACGCATCAAAGTTGATGGGTGCTAAGTATAACGGTGGGAAACCGCCGCGATTAACTAAGCCAGAGATCGCTTCACGCGCATAAGGGAATAAGATGTTAGGACAAAAGCTGCCAAGCATTTGGCCCATTTGCTCTTCTTCAAATCCAGACACACTGAATACACCCGCTTGATGGACTTCAGCAAGAAATACACTCTTCTTATCCATCGTGGTGGTTGCAGTCACTGTTAATACCACTTCAAACGTATTGTCTTCTAACTTGTTTGACTTCGTATTAATGTCTAGCTTCACTTCAGGCTTCCACTCACTGCGAAACACTTCAGGAGAATTAGGCGCTTCAAAAGAAATGTCTTTTGTATAAAGACGTTGAATATCAAACGCCTGCTTAGGTGCTTCTTTTGTTTCTGTTTTAGCTTCTGTTTTAGTCTTCGCCATGTTCAGTATCTCCTATTTATTGAGTAAGTTTATCGAGTTCGCCGCTATCATTTAATGCAGCTAGATCGTCAAAACCGCCAATCGGTTTGTCGTTAATGAAAATTTGAGGCACTGTGCGCCTACCGCTTAATGTCATCATTTTCGCAAGCTCATCTGGATTTTCATCAACACGCACTTCTTCAAATGGAATGTTTTTACGGTTTAATAGCTCTTTTGCCGATACGCAATAGGGACAATTTTTTGATGAGTATACAATTACAACAGCCATAATCTATCCTTTCTCTGATGGCATTCCGGCCAATTCCCAAGCATCCATGCCGCCGCTTAATACGCGCACATCACTAAAGTCTAGCTTACGCAACGCTGTTGCGCAATCGTGAAGTAATTTACCTTTATCTGGGCCGCACAAGACAACCGGATGGGTTCTGTGCTTACTCAGGCGCTTTGCCGCTTTATCCATATCGTTTGCGTCAATATGTTGAGCGCCCACAATATGCCCTGCTAAGAAATCTTCTTTCGGACGGATATCGACCACATGGCCATTTTTGTGATTTAAACAGGCGACTAATTCGGCAGGCGTGACTTGATTCGCACCAGCGACTTTACCTTGTGTTTCTAGGTTGATGAGATAAAGAAATAATAGGACAAATAACAAACTAAGCACCCAGTGCTCAGCAAAAAATGATAATAATTCGCTCATGCTCAATCCTAATAATTAACGTGAAGATGAGTTTAGCGTAATTGCTAATCGAATGCTATATCAGCACACATTTTCATCTTCTGGGAAATGATTTCTCTCCGTTGTAGCCTGCACAAGCAGCGCGAAAGCGGTGCGCCTGCAGGAAGTGCGCGAAGCGCCTCAACGTATGTGTTGATTTGAATCCCGCAGGCGCTCACTTCGTTCTCTTGTGCGGGCTACGACAAACCTGATTATTCACAGAGCCTTTCGTTACTTGCTCCATCAACAACCCTCTCAACTGTTGGCTCTTCTTCTTTCTTCGGCTTGAAAAACTGAAAATTATTGTTGCGGCCTCCTTTCGTCATCGTTCCAATCCAAGCGCCCAATACGCACACAGCAATACAAATAGCCACAGGCCATAATATCGCAGCAACTGACGCCAATGCTGCGCCGCCTAAAAACAATGGAAGAACACCATACATCAAACTTACCCCTGTCACGCCAATGGCGCCCACACTGCCAAGCATCGCTTTAGTTGAGTAATTTGGACCATCTGGGTGCATGCATTTTTCATAGAGCGCCTCGGATGTCAATAGCGTCACCATCACAAGACCGGCTGGGATTAACAACGGATTGCTGACACCTGCCAAAAGTAACGCCGTCACAAGCAGAAAAATAACAGCCGCTGCACGAAATGAATAATTGGTAACTCTTCTTGCTTTATCAAAGTTCTGATTTTCTACAGGCAAGCACAACATCATCAAAAATTCATCCTGAAGTTTTTTCCTTTGAAAGTGATCAGCGGTATCTATCTCTATTTCTTCGGATAACGGATGACTTTCAATTTGACCCTTGATCTGCTGCCTAGGCAGCTTCAGTGTCTCAGGCAATAACGAATTATCGTTTTTGCTCTGTACGCGCACCGCATGGGTGAACCTCTCTTGGAGCGTTTGATCCATAGTCACCCGAAATGCATTTCTTGCTTTGATGAGCGCTTTAATTTCATTCGTATCTTTAATAGAGATTGTTGCGAGATTCTGTGAGAATTTTGCAATCTGCTTTACGGCTGGCTCAAACAACACACTCTGAACCAAGGTCGCTTCTGGCGCGGGAGCCCACAAGCGCTTAATATTTTCAGGCAACAAATTAAAGACACCTACCCAATCGAGTGGTGAGTCATCTTTTTTTTCATTTTTTGATTCAATACTACTTTCGGGACTGCTGCCAGGTGTAATAGTTGGAGATACAGTAAACCCTGATGATACAGAGTCGTCTGAATCAGAAGAGTTAGAAAGCTCACGCTTAAGTTCAGGTTTTTGCGTCCGAGCACTCTCAAGGATCCTATCACGGAATATATTTGCATACCTATAAAGATCCTGCTTGGTAACATCAATACTTTCCAGCAGTGCCAAGTAACGCAAGCAAGATATCAAGAATTTTTTTTGCAGCGCTGAAAGCCCGTCCCACAGATCTGGGGTCAAGGCCTCCTGCGCGATCACATCATGCGTAGTTTTCTTCCCGCTCTCATCCTTGTAAGAGAAAGAAATCTTTTTCGCTTCAATCGATTTCGAATCGTTTAACATTAGCTCACCCCCAAAACAGTGTTAACCTATCCCTGAGAGTCCTTTCCTAATGCGTGATCCGTCTTATTCCATCGCTGTCTTAATAATACCCTAAAGGGGCGCTCAGTACCTTAAGGAAAACTTAAGAGCACCTTATATTTCCCGCGTTATTCAAGGGGTTAGCAAATATCTGCCCTTCGCGCCTCGGCAACAGGCGTTTCTGGAGGGTAGCTACCATCCAGGTAAGCAGGTCGCTCCTGAGGCGCGGACTTCATCCACCCCATTAAGCTAGAAGCCCACGAGGTCTTTGAATGTGTCGCGCCATTTGTAATGATGATGAATTCCCCATCAATATTCACCTGCTCATCTTCTAACGCCAGCGCTGGCGAATCAGCCATTGCTTCTCGCTTTTCTTCTATAACTCGCCTTTCATCAAGGCGCCTCAAAAAAAGCGTTGTACACATCATTAAGCCGTGTACCGCCAAGTAAGGAATACTCATCGCAGCACTCATACCCACACCCACCGTTAAGCCTATAGCCAGGGATTGATTCATCGAAGCATCTGCCTCTAGACCATAAAGAAAAGCCAAGACTAGCGTGAATTCAGTGAAAGCGAACCCACATAACAAAAGAGCTTCTACATCACCACAGGCACCATGGAATTCTTGATCATGCTCATCACTCGGGTCATTACGGTCAAACGTCGGTGATCCATACAAACGGCATGCAATCAGAAGACCAAGACATGCGCCGACAGAAGAGCTGAATAACAATCCAACCGGTCCATAAATAACCTCTAGATTTGCCGCGGCATCAGCACTCGCCGTGCTTAACGCACCCGCTGAAAATAAATAACATAACATGCTAACTAAAACGCCTGTACGAAATCGTGGGCGGTCTTCAGCGTAATTATAAAAATGAGGAAACCCCAAAACGCCGCCAAAAACACCTAAAAAACCAATCGCAGGTGCCGGCAACATTCGAGTCGACAACGACAAACCCACATAGTAGGACAACAAAGCAGAATAAGCACACAAGACATGTTGATGCTTGATTAATGCAGACATCATTCCGAGATTTTTCTCGGAAATTTCAGGCACCTGTTCTTGCTCTTGTTCTTGTTCTGGTTCTAGTTCTAGCTCAGATCTCGAGGACCCAACACGCAATAATACTTCACTTAGCATCTACCCCCCCTGTGTTTATTATTATTTTTATTACTTGCGGCGCTGACGCACCGTCTCAAACAAACAAATACCTGCAGCTACTGATACATTTAAACTTTCCATCTTTCCTGGCATAGGAATAGACACACCGAAATCGCACGCCTTACGGGTACCCAAACGCAAACCCGCGCCTTCTGCGCCCATCACCCAGGCAACTGATGTTGTCAAATCAACATCGAAAATGGTTTGATCTGGGTTGGCTTCTGCGCCGTATAGCCAAACACCCAATTCTTTAATTTGAGCCATGAATCGTGACAGGTTAGTCACCTGCACAAACGGACAAATTTCTGCGCCACCGCTTGCTACTTTGCGGACAACTGGCGTTAAGCCCACCGATTTATCTTTAGGCGCAATCACAGCATCAACGCCTGCAGCAGCCGCAGAGCGCAAACACGCACCTAAATTATGGGGATCTTGCACGCCATCTAGAATAAGCAAACAAACCGGATGCTCTGCGGATTCAATCAACGCTAACACATCACTCTCATCCATCATCACGCTCACCTTGCGAGACACGGCTAACGCGCCTTGGTGCTTTGATGTTTTCGCCAATTGATCAATCGCAGGCTTTGGATGATAAACCACTTTAACGCCGCGCTTATTCGCAAGCGCTGCGAGTTTTTTCAATTTACCGCCCGGCGCACCCTTTAACAATACAATGTAATCTATGTGCTCTGGTGCTTTTTCCAATAATGACTCAACCGAATGAATGCCGTACGAAATCTCATTTGCCACTTGCACTTTTCCTCTTAGCTGCTTTTTTCTTCACTTTCTTTTTTGCTTTTGCTTTTTCTTTTGCGCCCGCTTTCTTATTAGGAGCCGCTTTCTTCTTTGTTGCTGACTTTTTCTTTGTCGCTGCTTTTTTCCGACCCTTGGGCTTCGTGCCTGTCTTAGGCTTTTTGCCCTTCATGTCAGGCGCATCTTGAACATCTAACAAAGCAAAATCGATATGCCGCTCATCCAAATCAACACGCGCAACTTGAATCTTCACTTGATCGCCTAACGCATATTTAAGGCCTGAGTGACGGCCGATTAACGTTAAGGTGTCAGCATCAAAATGATAATAATCATTTCCAAGACTGGAGATATGCACCAAGCCTTCAACATAGACATCATCTAACTGCACAAACAAACCAAATCCTGCAACACCTGAAATGGTGCCAGAAAACTCTTGCCCGACTTTGTCTAACATGAATTCACACTTCAACCACTCTACTGCATCGCGTGTTGCTTGATCTGCGCGACGCTCCGTCATAGAACAATTCGATGCCGCTTCTTGCAATGCAGGCTTTGGTGGCAAAGCATCTTTGTTTTTATTGGCTAACGCACGAATAATTCTATGCACTAACAAATCAGGATAACGACGTATTGGGGATGTGAAATGCGTATATGCATCAAAGGCCAAACCAAAATGCCCATCGCCAAGCTCTACATCATAAACCGCTTGATTCAATGAGCGTAACACTAACATATTAATTAAACGACGATCTGGGCGCTTCTTCGCGGCGGTTAACACCCGCGAAAAATATTTAGGCTCAGGCTTTTTGCCGCCCCCTAATTCTAACCCTAACTTCGCCAGAGTCTCACGCAATACTTTGACGCTATCTTCATTCGGCGCATTGTGCACGCGGTAAATGCCCGGCACTTTGCTTTTATTGATGAAATCAGCCGCGCTGATATTCGCCGCCAACATGCATTCTTCAATGATGCGATTTGAAAGTGTATATTCGACTGGTACGATTTCTTTAATCTTACGCCCTTCGCCAAACACAATTTTAGTATCACTGGAATCAAAGTCCATCGCGCCATTAATTTTTCGGCGCTTTGATAAGGTTTTTTGTACATCATGTAATATTTGCAACATCGGCAAAATAGCATGGTATTCTTTTTCGGCCTTGTCTGGCGTTGTTAATAACTCTGTGACCTTGGAGTAAGTGAATCGATGATGTGAGTGAATGACCGCTTCAAAGAATTCGTATTTTCCCACACCTGACTTATTGTCGATCGACATCTTGCACACTAAAACGAGGCGGTCAACATGTGGATTCAAGGAACAAAGGCCATTAGATAAATTTTCTGGCAACATTGGAATAACGTTACTTGGGAAATAAACAGAGTTGCCGCGCAACTGCGCCTCAACATCTAATGGTGAACCCGGTTTCACATAATGACTCACATCGGCAATCGCGACGTAAAGACACCAACCTGCTTCGCCTTGTTGCTTAGCATAAACAGCATCATCAAAATCGCGCGCATCTTCACCGTCAATTGTGACAAACGGCAAATCACGTAAATCTCTTCGTGAACCAAACTCGTCTTCTTTCACCACATCAGAAAATGCGCTGGCTTGCGCTAAGGCATCATCTGGAAAAACGTGCGGCAATGCATGCGAACGAATCGCTAAATCAATTTCCATCCCCGGCGCCATATGCTCACCCAGTATTTCTGTAATTTTACCGACACCTTGTGATTTAATTGTTGGGTACTGGACAATCTCAGCAACAACAATTTGCCCGTCAGTTGCGCCTGACAACGCATCTTTTGGAATAATTAAATCAGAAGATAAACGTTTGTCATCTGGCACCACATGCGCCAAACCTGCTGTGATAGACAAACGACCCGCCACGGTTTTAGTATGACGTTCAGTAATCTCGACAACTTTCGCTTCTTTTCTGCCGCGCTGATCACCGCTATCGACCAAGCAGACTAAAACCTTGTCTCCATGAAACAAAGCTCGCATTTGATACGCGCTGATAAATAAACTCGACGAATGATCGTCTGGCTGCAGAAAACCAAAACCATCTCTGTGCGCATCGACTGTACCGCAAATCAGGTCCATTTTATCGATAATGCCATACCGTCCACGCCTTCCTCGCATGATCTGCCCATCGCGCTGCATTGCCTTCAAACGACGCCTAAGTGCCTCAACAGAATCTTCATCCTCTAATTCAAGCGCTTCGGCTAATTCTTGATGCGTTAAGAGCTGATCGGATGCGGATAAATAGTCTAAAATAAATTCGCGACTTGGGATGGGATTATCATAATTTTGGGCCTCTCGCCCAGCAAAAGGATCGCTTTTGCGTTTTGTCATAAGACGCTTCTCTTCATTACCTATTAATATAGATCGATTATGTCAAAGTTCACTGCACATCTAAAGCTAATTATTGTAACCATTTGTATTAAGGCATTATGCCTGGGTCATTTTAGAGCAATGGCCAGCTTGCCAAGGTAAACCAAAGGCAGTACGATAGCCTTCAATGATATGCAACTAACAATGAGGACAAAGAACAAATGAAATCGACCACATTAATCGCAGCCACGCTCACTATCGCCTTCTCTTTAGTCGCTTGTAAAAGCAACGTTGAAACAAACCCACCACCACCAGGCTCAGTCGGCGCCTTAAGCCAAAGCAAGGAATGTCGCGAACTAAAGCGTCGCATCTTAATGGGTCAATCAAACCTGAACGGCAGCCATACTTGGGAGAAAAACACCCAACTTCAAGAACTGCAAAATGACTACCATGCAGCTGATTGCGAATAAGGACGAACACCATGGCCAAAACTCCCTCGAACATGCTAGAGTTGGGCACAAAATGCCCCGATTTCTCACTGCCAGATACCGTGTCCGGTCAAACGGTTGTATTATGTGATGGCAACACATACAAGGGAACGGTTGTTTTGTTTATCTGCAATCATTGCCCGTTTGTTATTCATATTGCAAAGCCACTTGCAGAGCTTGCTAAAAAATATGCGGCGCTTGGCGTACGATTCATCGCAATTAGCGCAAACGACGTGGATAACTATCCGGATGATGGCCCTGAAAAAATGAAGGAAAATGCAGCGCAAAACGATTATACATTTCCTTATTTGTATGACGAAACACAAGCCGTCGCCAAAGCCTATGACGCTGCCTGCACACCGGATATTTTTGCTTTTGATGGTGCGTTAAAATGCGTTTACCGAGGACAGTTTGATGCTTCAACGCCTGGCAATAACCTGCCTGCCACGGGTGATAAATTAGCCGGTGCTTTAGATGCTCTACTTGCTGGCCAACCTATTGATCCGGACCAACATCCGAGCGTGGGTTGCAATATTAAGTGGAAGGGTTAAAGCTTAGCTCCCAACCGATGTAAAAGAGAAGGCCTGGGTTTTTTAAATTTTACCCTCACCCTCTCCCGCAAGCGGTAGAGGGAATTTTAATTGAGGTATGCCGCATCGCCCCTACAAAAACGACGGCGCCTTTTGCTTCGGCTTCTCTGCAATATCACTCAATATGATAGACACATTTTGCATCATTGCAGCAACTGGGCAACTAGCGCCACGGGCTCTTGCATAAAACATCATGCTCAACGTAGAAAAGCTCTTAGTCATATTGCTTAACAAAGCGATCGATACCTCATTCAACTCTCCGGCATCAAGCGCTCCTTCTGGAAACATCTCATCAATCTCATCAAATAATTTGGCTTTAGCACTTTTCGAAAAAAACCTGTAACTAGAGTGACCTTTTTGTTCACTCTGAAACTCTTTCTTAGCATTGACCAATAACGTGTTTAAGCTTTGAAGACTCGCATCTGTAATCCGGTGCGCACTAGGCTCCCCTTTTAATTCAACATAGCCTGTACGCTCAACGCCCTCAACCTCAAGCATTGTCGAAGGAGAAAAGTGCTCCTCATTCACTTCAATGTTTGTAGCGGGTGCATGCTTACCCCAATCCTCATCAGATTCAAGCAAAGGCTGTAATTTAGAAGATGAATAGTCAGTTAGATCAACATCATGGAATTTATTTTGGCGCAGCATAATCAGGACCTCTTTTTTTTATTGAAATAAAAACAAGATAGTCCATCATCTATTTAGTGCATTATACACACTTTAGATTCGCTGCGCCAAATATGGCTACAAAAAACTCAACCTAGACCGCAACCGGCGCCTTGATCGTTTCATGACACTCATAATTTTCAAAAGCAAAATCATCGAATGTATAATCAAAAATTGAATCACGCTTTTTTAATTTCAACGTCGGTAACGCCATCGGTTCACGTGACAACTGCGTTTTAACCTGCTCAACATGATTAGAATAAATATGACAATCGCCACCGGTCCAAACAAATTCACCCACAGCCAAATCACATTGCGCTGCAATCATATGCGTCAACAACGCATATTCTGCAATATTAAACGGCACACCTAA